>JAPUFX010000010.1 GCA_027293415.1 Candidatus Methylomirabilota bacterium | reverse complement strand
TCCCACGACCGCCACCTTCCGAACGCCCGACTTTGAGCCGACAAAGATTCCCGAAGTCGCACTGCCTCCATGGACTCTCCCTTCAAAGGCCATCTCCCCCTGACTGTTGATCGCGAGATTCATGAACTCGGTGAATCGACCGCCAACCGACGTCGGATCACCGGCCCCCACCACCTTTTCGTGGACACCCGCCGAGGTGAGGAAGAGGGCTCTCGGCACTCCCCCGTGCTCCACCCGTGCCGCAAAAGCGATGACATCGGCATTATTGAGCGCCATGTGACTGATCTCTCGCAGGACACCTCCGCCCGGGGCAGGATCATTCACCGCCACCACCTTTTTCAGCTTGGTCCCTCCCGTGAAATAGATCGCCTGAGGAACTCCGCCCAGGGCCGATCCAACGAAGGCCACCTTCCCCCGGCGATTCAGGGCCGTGGAGCTTAGTTCGATGAAGGTCCCCCCCAGAGGAGAAGGGTCGCCTATGGCAACGACCCTGGAGAGGGAAGAGCCACGGGCCACGTAGATCCCGTGAAAGGGCTCGCCCTTCTTTACCAGGGCATCGAACAGGATTGCCCCGGTGTTCGCCACGGGATCGAACTGGACAAAGGTCCCTCCCTGAGGTGCCTTGTCCCCTGCGGCCACCACCTTGCGGATCGTAAACGAGGCAGGTTGCGCCGATCCCGACCAGAAAAGGAGCAGGATCGGAATCGAGAGCGTGATTCCACGTAGCACTCTCACCGACGAGATCCTCTATGTTTGGACATCCGGATTGCTAACCGGAGCGCCTCGAGGAGACTTCGGGGGCTGGCCGTCCCCTTGCCGGCAATGTCAAAGGCAGTCCCATGATCCACCGAGGTTCGGATAATCGGCAGGCCCACGGTCACATTGACCCCTCGATCGAAACCCGAGAGTTTAACCGGGATATGTCCCTGATCGTGATACATGGCGACGACAAAATCGAACTCGCCTCGGGACGCCCGGTAAAAGAGGGTATCGGGAGGGATGGGGCCTAAGGCATCGATCCCCTCGGCTCGGGCCGCTGCCACCGCCGGAGCGATCTCTTCCTGCTCTTCCCGGCCAAAGAGTCCTTGCTCCCCTGCATGGGGGTTGAGACCGGCCACCGCGATCCGTGGCTTCTCAAGACGCCACACGCCTCCTATTCCATGCGCCAGGCGGATGACTTGCAGCACACGCTCTTTCTCGACCCGATCACACGCGTCGCGGAGGGGAACATGGGTAGAGACATGAAGAACGCGAAATCTCCCCGCGACCAGCATCAGGGCATAATTCCGGGTTTCCGTCCGCTTGGCAAGGATCTCGGTATGACCGGCAAATGGGAACCCGGCGAGGTGCATCGCCTCCTTGTTGAGGGGCGCTGTCACCACCGCATCCAGTTCACCGGCCTGTGCGAGATCGATGGCCCTCCAGACATACTCCACCGCCGCACGTCCGGCTTCGGCGGAGAGGATGCCCGGGATGCACATTTCGGGGTCAACGTTCCTAAGATCCAGGACCTCCACCTCTCCGAAGCGCCCAGTTGCCTTCACCGGCGACTCGATTCGCCGGATGCGCACCGCGGCGCCCACATACCCTTTGGCTCGACCCAGAATGGCACCATCGCCAAGGACGACCGGGATGGCCTGCCGATAGATCACCTCACGGGAGAGGGTTTTCAGAATAATCTCGGGCCCGATCCCCGCCGGATCGCCCATGGTGATGCCGATGCAGGGCCTCCTCGTATTCTTTGCCACTGAAACCTCCCTGTCGCGCGATCATAACACACGCGATCGGCCAGGCGAAGGCCGGCCGGTTCAGAGTTCAGGGTTCGTGGTACATGGTTCACGGTTTACAGTTTACACGTAAGACAAATTCGAAATTCGAATTTCGAAATTGGAAATGTCCAGGTCGTCGGTCATCGGTAGTCGGTCCAGGAGAAAGCTTGCGGTTCTCAGCAATTATGGGTTAATGTGGTTTGCAACTACCAACAAAGTCGGGGGCGTATTGAAATGCCGGTCCAATCCGAAGTGTACGACTGTGACATCTGCGGGGCCGCGATGCAGGACATCCACTGCAAGCTCATCTGCCCCCGGTGTGGTTATACGCGAGACTGCTCTGATCCGTAATCCGATGACCGACGACCGATGACCGTATGGGACCAACAGGCTTTTTCGGTCGTCTGTCATCGGTCGTCGGGCCGCGGTCATCGATGAGTGAGGAGACCAAGGCATTGACGATTTCCGAACGACTGGCTCGCTTTATTGACGAAATCTCCATCGATAAGCTGCGACGGGACGTCATTGAGATGGCCAAGCTGTGCGTCCTCGATTGGCTGGGATCTGCCATCGCGGGATCGACCACCCGACCCATCCGAATTTTTGTCCAGGTAGCCTCAGAGCTCGGGGGAAAATCTCAGGCCACAATGATTCCAAATGCATCAAAGACCTCATGCCACCTTGCCGCACTGGTCAATGCTGCCTCCTCACACGTGATGGAGATGGACGACCTTCACAAACCCTCGGTGCTCCATCCGGCTGCGGCCGTCATCCCCGCGGGGCTTGCCGTGGCCGAACGCGATGGGAGGTCGGGCGCGGATCTTTTGACGGCGATCGTGGTCGGATATGAGGTCGCCATCCGGGCCGGTGAAGCGCTAGGGCCGAGCCATTACGAGTTCTGGCACACCACCGCAACCTGCGGGGTTTTCGGGGCCGCGACCGCCGTAGGCAAGCTCCTTCGTTTGACGCCAGAGCAGATGGTGTCGGCCTTGGGGACCGCTGGGACTCAGTCCGCCGGGCTCTGGGAATTTTTGGTTGAGGGGGCAATGTCCAAACAACTCCACCCTGCCATGGCCGCGGCCGACGGCCTCCTCGCCGCCCTCCTCGCCCAACAGGGATTCACCGGGGCGACGAGGATTTTCGAGGGAGAGAAAGGACTGGCCCGGGCCACTTCCGCCGCCCCGAATCTTGACCGGCTGACCGACGGGCTTTCAGATCATCCGCTCCGGATCCTCGAGAACTCCTTCAAAACCCACTCCGCCTGCTATCACATTCATTCGACCATCGACGCCGTCCTGGCTCTGAAGTCAGCGCACCACCTCAATCCGGCCGAGATCAAAAAGATCCACGTCCGCCTTTATTCCGCTGCCCTCGATCTTTTAGAAAAGGTGGAACCGACCAGTCCTTATGCGGCGAAGTTCAGTATTCCTTATTGCATCGCCACCGCTTTGCTGCAGGGCCGCGTCGGGCTGGACGACTTTCACGAGGAGGGGATCCGGAATCGGAGCGTTCGGCAGCTCATGTCTGCCGTGGACCTCGAACGAGATGCGGAACTCGACAAGGCCTATCCCGACAGGTGGCCGGCGATTGTGACCGTCGAGACGGTTTCCGGAAAGCGACACGAGACCAGAGTCGACTACCCCAAAGGAGACCCCAACAACCCCATGAGCCGGGATGAGCTCATCGAAAAGTTCCACACCCTCACCAGCCGCATCATCCCCGAGACGTTTCGACATCTGCTGATTGAACGGTGCCTCACCCTTGACACCCTCGCCAATGTCCAGGCTCTGCTCGTGGGTCTCGAGCTCCAATCCGAATAACTCGATCACCGATGACCGATGACCGATGACCGCAAAACCGGTAAGCGACGACATGCGGCCCGACAAAGACGGTCATCGGTTAACGGTAGTCGGTCATCGAAGCGTGGGCGGCCGCTTCCCCGAGCTGCCCAGCTGTGTGCCTCGCCCCTTCGCTTCAGGCCTTCCCCAGCGACCCTTCCGCGGCCCGCGGGTCGGGAGCCCTCCGAAATTCCCTCCGGTCAGTTTCAGCTTCCCTCCCCCGCGGTCTCGCGGTGGGGACCCCGTTGCTCCCGGCAATTTCGCTCAGGGGCTAACGGCACTCCGTAACCGTCTTCCGAATGACCGTTATCCGATGACCGTACGGGAACAGGATTCTTTTCGGTGGTCGGTCGTCGGTGATCGGTCATCGAGCCGCGGGCTGGCGGCGAGGGGAGCAAGGCCTGAGGAAAGCGGAAACTGTCTTGCGTCCGGCCGGGCCCCGCCGCCGGAGCGAAGCGCAGGCGGGGGTGGCCGTCCTGTTGCGTCACCACAAATTCCCGCGCGTAATGCCAACTTTCCTAGAACTTACTCGTGGAATTTTCCGCTGACGAAGGCCGCTTCCCCGAGCTGCCCAGGTCCGTGCCTCGCCCCCTCGTTTCTGGCCATCACACCTTTTTTATCCGAGGGGTTGACCTCTGCTAGGACAGGGGTATACTAAATATCCTGAATAGTTATGATAGAGGTCCAGGGGCTCACTAAAGTTTACGGGAATAAGGCCGCCGTCGATAACCTCACCTTTAGCGTGGAGCAGGGGGAGGTCGTGGGCTTTCTCGGCCCCAACGGTGCCGGGAAGACCACCACCATGCGCGTTCTCTCCTGCTTCATGCCGCCCACGTCGGGGAGTGCGAAGGTGGCCGGATACGATATCCACGCGGACTCTGTTGAGGTCCGTCGGCGGATCGGCTATCTTCCCGAGCACGTCCCCCTTTACACCGACCTCACCGTCACCCAGTATCTAAACTTTGTCGCCGAGGCCAAAGCAGTTCCCCGTATGCAGCGACGACAGAAGGTGGGGGAGGTGATCGAGCGCTGCCTGCTTCACAAAGTCCAAGGACGAATTATCAACACCCTGTCCAAAGGGTATCGGCAACGGGTGGGGCTCGCCCAGGCCCTCCTCGGCGATCCGCCCGTCCTCATTCTGGACGAACCGACGATAGGTCTCGACCCCAAGCAGATTATTGAAATCCGGAATCTCATCCGTCAGATGCAAGGGGAGCGGACCGTCCTTCTGTCAACACACATTTTGCCCGAGGTCAGCGTCGTCTGCCAGCGGGTGATCATCATCAACGAGGGCCGGATCGTGGCGGTGGACACCCCCGAGAACCTGACCCGCCGCCTCCAGCGATCTACCCAGGTCCTCTTGCAGGTCGAGGGACCCCCGGATCAGGTCACCGGTAGGCTGCGGGAAATGGCAGGGATCCTCCGGGTCGAGATGAAGGATGGGGGTGGTGTCCTTGGCCGGTACATGGTCGAAACGGAGAAGGACTGCGACCTCCGACGGGAACTGGCCCACGTAGTCTGTAGCAGCGGCTGGGGACTGCTAGAGCTTCGACCGGTTGACATGAGTCTCGAAGATGTCTTCATTCGCCTGGTGACCGAAGAGCAAGATTCGATGACCGTTGACCGATCACCGGTGACTCTTGATGGATAACTGTATTAATTCGGTCGTCTGTTGTCGGTCATCGGCTGTCGGTTTTCGGAGGACGTAATGGGAACCCTGGCCGTCTTCAAGAAGGAGATGCGCTTGTACTTCGCCTCCCCTGTGGCGTTCGTCGTCTTTATCATCTTTCTCATCATCTCAGGGTATTTCTTCTATTCCCTTTTGCTCTATTTCAGTCTGATCAGCATGCAAGCCTCGATGAATCCGGCATTCGCCACTGGTCTCAACGTCACCGACGGAATCCTGCGGCCGCTCTTCGCCAACATGAGCGTGATTCTCCTCTTCATGATGCCCCTGCTGACCATGCGTCTGTTCGCCGAGGAGCGGAAGCAGGGAACGTTAGAACTCCTGCTCACCTATCCCCTGCGGGACGGGGAGGTCCTCCTGGGAAAGTTTCTGGCTGCCACGGCTCTCGTCGCGCTCCTCCTCTTCGCGACGGGCATCTATCCGTTGCTTTTGGCTCTCTGGAGCGAGCCCGAGGTGTATCCCATCCTCACCGGATACCTCGGACTGCTCTTGTTGGGCATGACCTTTATCTCGCTCGGGCTTCTCTTCTCCTCCCTGACCGAGAACCAGATCGTGGCGGCGGCGCTGGCTTTTGGCGCGCTCCTTCTCTTCTGGATCATCGGTTGGGCTGCTACCCTGGCAGAAGGGGACTGGGCTCTCTTGTTCAGACACCTCTCTCTCCCGGAGCACCTTTCAAGCTTCACCCGAGGGGTCCTCGAGACCAAGGATATGCTCTACTACTTGGGTCTGACCGGCTTTTTCCTCTTCGCGACCCTCAAATCTCTTGAGGTTCGACGCTGGAAGGGATAACACATGGGCGGATTTTTTCGCTCGTTGCGTGAACGCCTCAGTCACCGGCGAACCAGGTACGGGCTGAACACTGTCATGGCGTTGTTCCTGTTCCTCGCCATTGTCGTGGTGGTGGAGGCACTCGCCATCCGACATAACATCCGGGTTGATCTGACAGAAGGGAGGCGGCACAGCCTATCTGATCAGTCCATTAAGCTGTTGAAATCGTTGAAGGAAGAGGTGAACGCCGTCGCCTTCTACCGGACCGACGAACCGGGCAAGGCAGCCGCCCAGGACCTCTTGGACCAGTACGACCACTTTTCTGCCAAGTTCCGCTACGAGTTCGTGGACCCGGACCGACGCCCCGGCTTGGCCCGGCGCTACGGGATCACCACGTACAGGACCGTGGTCCTCGAGGGTGGCGGAAAAGAACAAAAGGTCCAGGGAGCGGAGGAGGAGAAGCTGACCAACGCCCTGGTCAAGCTCCTCCGGCAGGAAAGGCGGATCATGTATTTCCTCACTGGCCACGGAGAGGCGGATCTGGAGAGCACCGAGCGGGAGGGCCTCTCCCAGGTGAAGCAGGCTTTGACGGAACTCGACTACGAGATCAAGCCTCTCCTGCTCCTTCGGGAGAAGGAAGTCCCCAAGGATGCGGCGGTGGTCATTATCCCCGGTCCGCAGACGGACCTTTTGCCGTCGGAACTCCAGGCGCTCGAGGCCTACGTCAAGCGGGGAGGAAAGCTTCTCGTGCTCGTCGACCCTTTTACCCAACCCGGACTCACCGATCTCCTGAAGAAATACGGACTCCACTTGGGGCAGAATGTGATCGTGGACCGATTGAGTCGGGCCTTTGGGGGGGATTACCTCCTCCCGGTGGTGACCCAATATGAGCAACACCCGATCACCAAGAATTTCAACTTGGCCTCCTTCTTCCCGCTCGCACAGACAGTGGACGCGGTCGAGACACCAGGGGCGTCGGTCCAGGTCCTGGGCCAGACCAGCTCGGACAGCTGGGCCGAAACCGATAAGGCAGCCTTCGACCGCGGAGAGGTCTCCTTTGACCAAGAGAAGGACCGAAAGGGGCCGGTGCCAGTCGGGGCGGTAGCTACGATCGAAGTGACATCCAACGTTCAAGGGCCAACGTCCAAAGTCCCCACAGAAGAAAAGGCTGTGAACGGTGAACCGTCAACTGTGAACGCAAAGAAGGGGGGGATCGTGGCCTACGGGACCTCCGCCTTCATTAAGAATACCTATTTGAACCTGTCCGGGAATCGGGATCTCTTCCTCAATTCGCTGAGCTGGCTCGCCGAAGAGGAGGAGCTGATCGCGATCCGCCCGCGGCAGGCCAAGTTCACCCCACTGGTCCTCACCGCAAGTCAGGCTCGGCTCGCCCTTTGGGGGACTGTATTCTTCCCCCCGCTGGCCATCATCGGAATCGGGGTCGCCGTCGCCGTACGCCGGAGACGCTCTTCATGAGGTTTCGCACCACCCTGGTCCTCTTCGGCGTCCTTGCACTGCTGAGCCTCGGCTACTACTTCCTGGAACTGAAGGAAGTTGAGAAAGAGGCAAAGACGAAGCTGGTCTCTTTTCAGGAAGAAGAGGTCTCTTCGTTCAGCATCCGCCGCGGGGAAAAGGTCATCACCCTGGAGCGGGGCGAAAACGGGTGGCGGATGAGCGAGCCTGTGGAGGACCGGGCGGACGAAAAAGAAATTATCGCCCTGCTGGGAAACGTGATCCGCGCGAAAACCGAGCGGACCCTGGACGCCAGTGGCGACAGTCTCGCCGATTTTGGATTACAGAACCCTCCCATTATCTTCACCGTTCACCTCAAAGAGAAAGAGACGCCTTTCATCCTGGAGGTTGGGAACACCACGCCAGCCGGCTTCTCGGTGTACGCTCGGCGAAAGGGAGAGGAAAAAATCCTCCTCGCCCCACACACGGTCAAGACCTCCTTGGAGAAAGACGCTTTTGCCTTCCGAAGCAAGGTCCTCCTCTCCTTTGCGCAAGAGGCGGTACAGGCCGTGAGCCTTCGCACGGATTCCCTTCGTGTCCGCCTTGAGCGGCACGAGAAGGGGAAGTGGCGGATCACGGAACCGATCCAGGTTGCCGCAGACTCCGGCAAGGTCTCGGACCTCCTCCGCTCGCTCACTCAAGACCAGATTCAGACCTTTCCGGACAAGCCGGCCTCTCTAAAGATGGTGGGCTTGGATCCGCCTCGAGGGGAGATCCGGCTGGCCCTTGACGGGGGGACCGAGGCTACCCTCTTCCTTGGAGTAAAGAAGAAAGAAGGAGGACAGAAAAAAGAAGGGGGAGTCTACGCCCGGCGCTCCCGGGAAGAGCAAGTCCTCGTGCTCAAGGAGACGTTTCTGAAAGAGATTCCGAAACAGGTGGCAGACCTCAGGGACCGGACCCTCCTGGCGGTCGACCGGGAAAAGGTTGATACGATCGAACTCGTAACTCCCAAAGGGCGGACAGTTCTCTCAAAGGCCGGGGGCACCTGGAGCATGAAGGAACCTGAGGAGGCATCAGCGGATCAGCGGATGGTCAACGATCTGCTCTGGGATCTCACCACGACCCGGGTCAAGGAGTTTGTGGACGACGACGCCAAGACCCTGAAACCGTACGGACTTGACGCTCCACCGGTCACGGTGCGTCTCTTGGATCCTCAGGGGAAGCCCCTGTCCACCCTGACCCTGGCCAGGGCGAGCAACGACGAGGGCGCCTACGTCCGGGTAGGCGACAGTCAGGCAGTCACCCTCGTCGAGGCTCGGCTCTACGAACAGCTCGATAAAGGGCCGTTCGATTTCCGTCTCCGGCAGTTGCTGAGCTTCGAGACCTGGGATGTGGGAAAGATGGAGCTCTCACGGAATGGTCAGGAGATCCTCCTGGAGAAGCGGAAGGAGCAGTGGGAACTCAAGAAGCCTAAACAAGTCAAAGCGAAATATTCGGCGGTCATCGACCTCCTGAACGAAATCAAGAATCTCAAGTGGCAGAAAGTGGTTGCGAAAGGGCCTACCGACCTATCCCCCTACGGTCTCGATAAGCCGGTTGCAACCTTCACCCTCACCAAGACGGACGGAAAATCTCTCGGTACGGTGCTACTCGGAAAGTCAGAAGAGGATCTCGTCTATGCCAAGCTTCAGGAGAAGCCGGATATCTATGGAATTCCCTCTGCCTTTCTGGAGTCCCTCCCTCAAGATCCCTCGGCTCTCGCCGAGTAAACCTCACGCCCCTAATCGTTACGTCTTTCGGCTTTCGCAGGCGGTATAAATCCTCCTTTGCCATCTCCACGATAGATGCTCGCCACGTTCAGAGAGGCAAAGATCAGCACGAGATCAGGCTTTCCGTCCCTGTCGAAATCCCCCGTGGCAAGCACGATCGGGTCATCGGGGAGCTTCACGCCCGGCAGGCGTGTGAAGGCACCCGTCCCATCCCCCTTGAGGATGGTGAGGTCCCTGGTGCTGCGGTTTCCGACCACCAAATCCAAAAGCCCGTCCCCGTCAAAGTCCGCGGTCACGATAGGATGGGGATTGGCACCAGCTGGGAACTCGGCGACCTTACGCAGATCGCCCTTTCCATTACCGGCTAACAGATAGACCGCATCTTCCCCTGCACAGACAACCGCCACATCCGGATGACTGTCTCCCGTGAAGTCGGCGATGGCCATATAGTGAGGAAACCGACCGACCTTGATAGCCTTGGGGCCATGGAACGTTCCATCTCCCTTCCCGAGGAGGACTGAGATGGTATGCTGCCCCAGGCTTGTCACCAGGAGGTCAGTGAGTCCGTCCTTGTTGAGATCGGCCTCGGCCATGATATGGGGCCGACGACCGGAGGGATATTGCTCTGTCGGTTTCAACTGCCCTGTCCCATCTCCCCGGAAGATGAGGACACGCGAGAGCAACGTATCGGCCACCGACAAATCCATCTTGCCATCTCGATCAAAATCCCCGACCACCGCCGCCACCGGCGCCTTGAACGCCTCAAGATCCTGCCGCTTTGTGAAGCGGCCTGTGCCGTCATTAAAATATAAGGTCACGGTCCCTGCACCGCTGTTGGTTGAGACCAAGTCCAAGTGGCCATCGCCGTTCAGGTCCCCGGCCGTCACCCAGATAGGACCTCGCCCGACCGCGTACGAATGATTCGAAGCCACCCCACCCTTGCCATCTCCCAGGAGGACGGTAATCTTCCGTTCCGCCGAAGCGGCGATGGCCATGTCCAGTCGTCCGTCGCCATTGAAGTCGCCGAGCGTCACCGAGTGGGGAAACCGTCCGGCCGCCTCGCGTCCCTCATGGGCATAGGAGGACCCTAGGCCCGAGATCAATCCCCCGACGCCAAGTCCACAGAGAAGAACCCCCCACGACCACCACTGCTGTCTCATCATCGTTCCCCCTGTGCTGGCAGACTTCATCGTCTCTTCATATTTTTTTATTTGTTATTTGGCCCCTGGACGCTTCGAGTTAAGGATCGCAGGTAGGCCACGACATCCCAAATTTCTTCATCGCTCATCACGCGTCCCGCAGGGGGCATCAAGCGGGTCTTTCCGACCACCTCTCCGCCCCCTTTGATAATGTCAAACAGATATTGATCCGACAGCTCCTTCATGAGCTCGGGATCTGAAAGGTCCGGAACGGGGACGGGGGGTGGTGGAATTTTATTACTCCATCCCCAGCCTTCCCCGCGGCCCCCGTGGCACTGGAGACAGTATTCGACGTAACGCTCCTTCCCCTGCTCAGGATCCCCCTGCTGCGCAGCCAAGCCAGGCGTACCCCAGGTGAAGATCCCGACTACCACCAACAAAATGATGCGGCCGCTCAAGGTACCGCTCCCGATAACAGCATTCCAACAGAGTTTCTCAATTCGTGATGGAGGAATGCCCCGCTCCCATCGCTGGGCGGGCCGATGATAGCCTCTTTCCTTCTGGCTGTCGAGCACGTTGTGGAACCCCGCAATCCGCCCTAATCCCCCCTCGTCCCGGGTGACATTTCCCTTGACGTTATTATGAAATTCTGCGAAACTTTATGAAATTTTCCGAAAGTTTGGTCCAAGAATGAATATGAATACAAGCTGGATGACGGTCAAAGAGGTAGCGACGTATCTTCGGCTGAGCCGGGATCTGATCTACCAGTGGGCTCAGCAAGGGAAGATTCCCGCCTCGAAAGTGGGCGGACAGTGGCGGTTCAAAAGAGAGCGGATTGATCAATGGATGGAAGAGCAGGGCCGCCCCCTCAAGAGCGAGGGGGCTCAACCGTGGGAGCGGGTCCTGCGAAGCTTGATCCAGCAGCTTCGGCAGGCATACGGGGACACGCTCAAGAGGGTTCTGCTTTACGGCTCGCGCGCCCGGAAGGATGCTGATGAGAGTTCCGATGTTGACGTCTTGGTGATCCTAAGGGATTACAAAGACTTCTGGCAGGAGTTCCATCGCATCCAGGACATTGCCTACGAGGTCTCCTTCAGCGCCGGACACGACGTGGTCCTCTCTGCTCTTCCCATCCGACAGCAAGAGTACGAAACCGGAGGCTCCCCCTTCTTGCTGAATGTGAAACGGGAAGGGGTCAAGGTCGCATGACCGGAGATGTCAAGAAACTAATGGAGAAAGGCCGAAGGAGTCTTGCGGCTGCCGAGCAGCTTTACAAAAGTAGAGACTACGACTTCAGCGCGTCCCGGGCCTACTACGCCATGTTCTACCTAGCCGAGGCCGCCCTGCTGGCCAAAGGGCTGGCATTCTCGAAACATTCCCAGGTCATCTCCGCCTTTTCGCAACACCTGGTGAAGGGGGGCCATGTACCGCGGAAGCTTCACCAGGCGCTATACCGCGCCTTTGAACTGCGAAATCGCGGCGACTATGCTGCCGATCCCTTTCCCGCGAAGGAGGCGAAGGTCACTCTAGATGCCGCCAGAGAATTCATCGCGGCACTGGAGACCCACTTGAAGCGTCCCCGGTCGCCGAGATAGTTTTCTGGGGCCTCCTGGAGGACAACATCCGACTCGTAGTGGAACGGCTTCTTGTTCTTCGAGAGTACCCCGCTTCAGAGGGGGATCAAAACAGATGGATCGTCAACCGCAGGCTTTAGCGGAAGTGGCATGACAGCTTTGAGCGGGGTGAAGGTTCTGGATTTGACCCGGATCATTTCCGGGCCGTACGGGACGATGTTGCTCGCATTCCTCGGTGCCGAAGTCATCAAGATCGAGGAGCCGCTCGAGGGGGACCAGGCCCGCCAAACCACGCTCTATTACCACGATGGTCTGAGTGCTGTTTTCGTTGCTGGAAATGTCGGAAAAAAAAGTGTGGCCCTGAACCTCAAGACGGAAAGGGGACAGTCCCTTTTCCTGCGCCTCGTCGAAAAAGCAGATGTCGTCATCGACAATTTCCGCCCCGGAACCATGGATCGCCTCGGCCTCGGCTACGAAAGCCTCAAGGCCGTCAATCCTCGGATCATCGCCTGCTCCGTCTCGGGCTACGGCGCCTGGGGACCGCTCACGGATGCTCCCGCCTTTGACCTCACCGTCCAGGCCATGGCCGGCCCCATGAGCATTACCGGCGAGCCCGGGCGACCCCCGGTGAAGATGGGGGTCCCCGTCGGAGATTTGGCTGCAGGAATGGCTGGGGCTTTCGGGGTCGCGGCAGCACTCTACCGGCGCGAGAGAACCGGGCAGGGAGAACAGATCGACGTAAGCATGTTCGACGTCCAGGTGAGCCTTTTGCATTATCACGCCCAGTATTATCTCGCCTCGGGTGAGATACCCGAGCCCGTGGGGTCTGCCCATCCTAACGTGGTTCCTTACCAGGCCTTTGAGACCCGGGAAGGCTATCTGGTCGTCGCCCTCTGGGGGGTGGATTACCTCTGGCCCGTGTTTTGCGAGGCCATCGAGAGGCCAGATCTCGCCCAGGAGGATCGCTTCGCGACCAATAACAACCGGGTCAAGCATCGGGAGCTGCTCATCCCGATCCTGGAAGAGGTTTTTCAGCGCCGCACCGCCGCAGAATGGATGGCTATCTTTGAGGAGCGCCGGATCCCGGCCGCTCCGGTCCACACCATCGACCAGGTTCTCGCCCTTCCCCAGGTCGAGGCCCGACAGATGCTCCTGCACCTGACCCATCCGGCGACAGGCACCCCTCTGCCGGCCCTCGGGAACCCGGTGAAGATGGGCGGCGATCGGAAAGATGCAGTCCTGCCTCCACCCCTCCTGGGGCAACACACCGAGGAGGTCCTGAGGGGATGGCTTGGGCTGAGCGACGGAGATATCGCTGACCTGAGGCGGGACCAGGTTATTTGAACATGGATCTCCCATATCAAACTTCATGCATAGGTATGATCCTCTGGGAAAAAGGTTTCAAAGACCCCCCCAGTTGATCAGAGGGGGCTGGCTAAAGGGAACTCAATGGCTGCGAAGAGGCACGAGGCACTGAGGCTTCACTGTGAGAGGCGGCTCAGACAAAAGTTTCGCTGAGAGGAGGCGCGGATGGACGACGAGTATATCAGGCAAGCAAAGCTCGAAATCGAGCGTTGGGAGTCCCAAGGTCCGGGATTCGTTTCGCAGGTTGGCGACTTCATCCTGTGGCCTGCCCAGAAGGCAGCCGAGTTGTCAATCCCGGAAGGGTTACAGGAAGCCGTCGCCAAAGCGATTCAAGGATTTCTGTCCGGGGTAGGCTCTGCCACACAACTAATCATCAACGAGGGGGAGACCCGTCAGAAGGTTGAAACCCTCCTCGGAGAGTATCGCGACGAACTGAAGGCTGCAGACGCAGGAGCCAAGCACTACTGGGGTTGGCACGTTGGATACGCGGCAGCGGAAGGCGGTGCCACGGGGGCAGCCGGTCTGCCGGGTCTTGTCGCGGATATCCCCCTGTTGTTCACAATCTCTCTGCGTCTCATCCAGCAGATGGGTCTCTGCTACGGCTATGACGTAACGAAGGAGGCAGAACAAGAGTACGTCATGCATATCCTGCGTACAGGATCGACAGGAGACATCAAGGCAAAAATGGAATTCCTTGTGGGACTCAAGCAGATCGAGCAAATCTTGCTGAAGGTTACCTGGAAGAAAATGAACGAGGCTGTTGCCTGCAAGGAGATCAGTCGCCTTTCAGTGCTCGCGGCGATGCGGCAGTTTGCAAAGAGCTTGGGTATCCAACTTACGAAGCGGAAAGCCCTGCAAATTGTGCCGGTGATTGGTGGACTAGTCGGTGCGTCATTTAACGCCGTGTTTGTGAATGATGTGGGCCGGGCTTCCTACATGAGCTACCGACGGCGGCGGATCACTGAACTCGAAGAGTCAAGCTAAGCGCGCCACATAATATGGCATTTGCCGGCTCCGGCCTCCGGCCAACTCGCTCACGAGTTCGGCAACGCCCCCACGTTATACTCCAATGTCAGAGGAGTTGCTCTGGTGAAGCATTCTTGGATTCAACTGCGTGATCTTCGAAAAGCAAAGGTGTTGCTGATCCTCCCTTGTAATGCCGCCGCCTGTCTGGGCAACTATTTTCGGGCAGAGGTTCACACTCGGCGGGAATGGAACACATGGAGGGAGGCCGACGCAAACCTTCGGGATTTGCGCGGGGAGGGCTGGGTAGCATTCGCTGCAGTGGATAGCTCAACGCTGGAAACCCAACCAGCGGATTCCAGGGGTGCAATTGTATTGGAGACGGAAATGAGCCGCGCCCGGAATCCCGAGGGGGAAGATTGGGGGCCGCCTTCCTGGCGATGGTTTCGACCTACCCCTGCTGGTCACTGGACGAAGTTGGAGGCGCTCACGGAAGCACTGGTCAAGGCGGTTCGGCGAGTTGAGGGCATGGGCTTCTCGCAAGTGCTGTCGCTGGTCAACCCACGGGCATACTTTCTGGCCCTAGCCGCCGCGGTCAACAAATGTGGTTCCATGGACCGTTGGGTGCTGTTCCGTGTGCCGGCACATCCTCGCTATCTCCTTCCGGCCGTCCGGCAGGTCGTCCCTTTCGTACGTGCTGCTGCTCAGGGGAGCAATCTCAGGGGTGGCGTCTATCCTATTCTGCCCCTGTATCCAATTTTGCAACGAGAAGCCAAAACCTACAGGCATTCTCTTCCGAAGCCTTGGCAGGAATGCAACCGACTCCTCAGCGTGCATGAGGTCAAGAAGCGATGGCAATCATTGATCAGTCGTACCGAAAGAAGGCCACAATGATCGAGATCGAGGAGTTCTTCGCGATGTTGAAAGAGTGCATGGAGGCGTATGCAGGGCGGTTGAGAAATGGTCGGATCATCCTCCCACAATACCTTAAAGGTGGATCGCTCGAACCAGCTTTCAGGCCTGTTGCCCGCTGCCTGGCGAGGACGTCAAATTTGAGGCTCAAAAAAGTATCGAACCCGTTTCTGAGGGAGTACGAATGCGGAAATCGGCAGATAGTCGATTTCGGATTTGTCAAGAAAGATAACGCTCCGGTATCCTTTTTAGAACTCGAATCTCTCGGTGGATCCCAATTGTATCAGTTCTTTGAATACAAAGGCATGAAAGACAATAGCAACAAACTCTGGTATTACTATGGGACTCTTGGCAACTACTATACGTCTGGGAAAAGGATCCCTAGGTACTTTGTATGGCTGTTATGCCTTCCGGATTGCAGAGTGGACCTGTCACCTTACCAGCAATGGGATATTCAGTATAAATTCATCCATCCCTCACTGAAAGGACTTGTGTGCCAAAGCCCATACCGCTTCTATGACCACCTTATCAAGAGTGCGGCGCGCCTGTTCGTTACAAAGCCTCACGAGTTCAAGCTGCGAGGTACTAACAAATGGACGAAAATAAAGTTGACCGAGTTCGAAGATGCTTGCGAGTTGGTTTTTATTACATGGACAGGTGACAGACTGATCATGTCGAGGGGAAAGGACCTTTTCGAGGTGAACAAGGAGAAAAGTGTTGCGTTGAACTGGCGCAAATGAGCACTCGACGGATAACAACGGGTTCACGGCTGTCTGGCTTTTACACTCCGACAAACGCTTTCTGCGTTCGGGTTCGTGAACCCGTAAAAGATTATCCGCAGGCTCGGAAATTGAACCGTCAGGGAGTAAGTGAACAGGCCTTGGGGGCCGGGAGGTTCACGACGGCTGTCAGGACATGCCTCGACGAGCGCCAGCAACCGCTCCGCCCGCAAGGAGGGTCGCCGTCCACATCAGCCGCTAGCTTCTCAGATCCGAGTTCAAGCGATTTCCAAGCAGAGACGAGTCAGGGGGAATCAGGATGAGCGGACCGTATTTCGAGGATCTCGAGAAGGGGCGGACCTACAAGCACTTTCCGGGGCGGACGATCACCGAGGCGGACGATATGTGGTTTTTCTGTCTCACCCTGACCACAAACCCCCTTCACATCGACGCGCACTACGCCGCCCAGACCCAGCATGGCCAATGATTGGTCAACGGTCGGTGGCGGTAGTGATGAGCGTCAGGGACGCGGGTCCCAGCACGCCGTGAGGAACGTGATGACCGAGGAAGGACGAAAGAAGGGGAAAAAGAAAAAGGGGCGGCGCAAGGGTAAGGAATTCATGGACGCCGTGCACGAGGCGTATCTGAGGCACCTCGTGGAGGAGATCTGGGCAGATCTCGAAGGGGCACTAAAAACCGGAGAGGTGAAAGAGACCGCGTGGATCACCGAGTTCGAGGAGCGAGGGCCCTATAAAGAGATCTGGCAGCGGGCGTGGCGCACCTACGTGCCCCAATCACTCGAGTCTCAACCAGCCTGGGCGATTGTCCTCGGCATCGAAGAGACGGTCGAAGCGGCCTCCCGGGAGGAAGAGGCGGAACGGCAGCGCCGGGGGGATAAGTCCTTCTTTGAGGAAGAAGACTACGAATCCTTCGTCACTGACGCCCTTGAGAAGCTCTTCAAGGAAGAGGGCGGCTCCATCGAGGACGACGACGAGACTGTCGAGGAGGGGTAACGGTCCCTCGAGATGTAATGCTGTTAGAATGCATGACGAGCCTCAGTTTCCCCCATCGGCCTGCGAGGGTCAAGTCCCCAAACAGTGACTTGGCTTGAGCCTTGCCGTGAGCTTTACCCTGAGCCATGCCCTGAGCCTGTCGAATGGGTGTCGAAGGGCTGCCGAGCGGCCTGCCATGAGCTCGTCGAATGGTTGACAAGGGGCGGAAGAAACTATAGATTACTAGCGAACTTGTGGCTATATGGCCCAGCAGGATTGGGGCACCGGGTGGGCAACAAGCCTCCGGTGTTTTTTCTTTTCGTGAGCAGGAGAAGTTACGGAATTACTCCGGCTCCATGACTCGATAAGGCCCAAGGATGCCAAAGGAATACAGGAAAGATCTTCATTGCCGCTTGGAGTTCGTATATGACGCGCTGTCTAGGACAGGTTTTTTGACTAGTATCTTCGACAATGACTGGTACCAAAAAATCAGTCAGGAAATTGACAGGGCCGATCTCAGCCATCCCTTTCAGAGTGATTCTGCACTCATGTTTTTTGAGTTAGACCATCCTCTCCGAGGGATTCCTTGGTTTGAGGAAGCTCAGCAACTTATAGAGCAAGGACGGGAGAAGGAACTCGACGAGGACCGAAAATTCGCGATTGCCATGGTAGGATTGGATCCTCTCAGAACTTTCTTGCCGATACTGGATGAAAGACTCGCCAGCTATGCCAAAATTTCGTTCAAGGAGGACGAGGTCTCAAAGAAACTCAAAGAATTACATGATAACCGTTTCAAGCCAGACTTCCGGAACCATGTCTTTGAACTATCGGTGCTGGGCTTCTTTGCTAAAGAGGGAGTCCTCACTGATATTGAGGTTCCAGTTGGTACAGAGCAAAGTACGGTGGATGGGGAGATCAAATTAAACGGTCGTCCGATCCTTGTGGAGGTGACCTTTACGTCACAAGAAATACTTTCCCCTGGGCCGGGGGTCCGCGCTGTTGATGTCGAGCCGTTTGTGAGGCAGGTGACTGATAAGATAAAGAAGAAGGTTGCAGACGGCCGCCAACTTGCACTTTCGAGAGGTGATCCTTCGATTCTTTTCATAGGACGGAACAGCCTCGGTGCTGACAAGGTGACATCAAGGTGGGGCATCAAGGAATGCTTCGCTGATCCCAACTTTGCGAAGTTGTCAGCTGTAATTGTTTCTGACACGTGGAAATTGATTGGGACTGAGTTCTATTCGGGATTAAAACCAGAGATACCATTGTCTGAGGGGGAAATTAAAGCACTCACTCGTTGGTTCACAAGTTGATGCCTGGATTTAATTCCGTTTAACGGACGTTAGGGGTTGAGTAAGGTAGCCAAAAATGTCCCGAGAGGACAGGGGGTCAGGCTTGCCATTCTCGACGTTGACCAAATGCTGACACTCGCAGTCTTCGGAGGCACGCAGAGCAAGATAGTTCGGTGTTGGCCTGGTCACGCGACCATCAATCCTGACTACGAAATGCGGCGCATCCGTGACGTATTGCCGTCTCATGGCGTTCCTGCGCAGGAGTTCGCACTGTGGTATCGCAGGTACCGCGAATCACTTGGTCTCAGGAATCGCCGAAACCCACGGCTCGTCCGCGGATTGCGTGTGGCCATCGTGACGCCGGGAGGGTAGTGTTGCCGCCGAACCGTCTAACGAGTCACTTCAGCGGGCCCGATGCTCGCGATCCTCGCCCCCCGGCCGCTGACCGCGCACGTTAACGAGAAATGGGGTCAGGGAGCGCTACCCCCGAAAGGGACGAACTACGCTTTCTTTGCGTCTTACCATCGACAATCGTGGTCTGCCCCAGATTACCGAGGCGCGCCAGCCCAGAAGGTGGGGCTAAATCAACGTGCAGGAAGGAAAATACTCTCTCCGCGCGTTGTCAAATTCATAACATTGAATGGTACCGCACGCATTCAGGTTGTAGCCGATCAGGACGGACAGCCCCAAAGGAATCGCCGCGAATAGATGAACCGTGTTGGTGTCATAACGGGCATGACACTCTTTGACCTTGTCCGCCAGGTCTGTCGCAATGGCAATAGCTTCGCTGCCAGTGATTGTGCACGGATAATGCGCTGGAGACAGCTCTAGTACAGCACGATAAGACATATTGTTCTTCTCGGCGTGTCTTGCCACAGACGTGTCGTCCGCAGACATGAGATTAATCTTCACGCACAAATCTCTCGACTCTAGTACACCGGGAAGTTCGACCACACGCAATGGATTTGCTTCACGCTTCGCGTCTGTCGCCCAGATTGTGGGTTTACCATTCGTGATCTGTTCAAGTTCTAATTTGTAGCCCGTCGTTTTCCGAAAGATGTAGCCAAAAAGGCATCCGAGTGATAAATGGCAGAATGCGTAAAGTCTTAAAGACAGTCTGTTCCTTCTGACTAATGCACCCTTGACCCTGGCCAGTGCACTGACGAATTGCTCCGTCCACACTTCATCCGGTGGGAGCCCATTCTCGAAATAGCTGGTGAAATCCAAGTGTAGCGCTACATCCGCAGGGGTTTTCTGCTTTGACGACAGCCCAATACACAATGGGTCAATCTGTTGAATTCTCAGACCCTCTAAGATTATCTCTGCAGCCCTCTGCGCCGCAGTCAACACATCTTGACGTTCGCCCTGTCCACCTATTTTTGCACCATTGAAGTTTGATATTGGAATTGTAAGACACCCCTTGAGAGCTGCAGACGCGTCATCGATCGGCACCCCAAAAACCGGGACAATTTGAAAATTCGAGTCATTTTTGTATTTTTTCTCCGCCTCTGGCAGTTCCACCGACCGTATGAAGTCTGATTTCAGACTCTGAGGTGTTATGAATAAAAGCAATCCGTCTGAGCCGACACTGATGGCTTCGCGAATCTTGCTCTCCGCTAGTCCAGTGCCCAGGTTAGAGATGTCCTGCCACACTTCGATGCCATGAATCATTAGCGTTCTGGCAATTGTCTTAATATCGTTGAGGTTTTGTCTGCTGTAGCTCAGAAAATAAATCGGTGGAGACATTGTCTACTCCTTGGGTTTAAAGTCCTGACCAAAGAGTTTTTGCCACAGTCTTACACTTTTACCATCCTCTTCTTCTTGCAATGCAGTGGCAGCCGTTTTCGATGCAGACTGCACCTCTTCTAAGAAAGCGGAGAATTCGTTAAATTTCCACCGCTTGGCTACGTTGACAGAGGGATAGCCAGGATCAGGAATTCTTGGAACTGAACCGACGGTCAAATAGGGGGCATAGGGGGTATAGATGGAGTGCAGAATGTCTACTACGGCTTGACCATAAGACACTGGAGTTGACATTAAACTTTCAGCTACAAGACTTTCTACGACGTAGGATTTAGCGCGCGCCGCTTCCGTCGGCAGCCTGTCTCTCCAATGTTTCATGATTTTCACTAAGGGCTTATAGTAGCCATTAGTGGCGTCATTTTTCTGTACACTGAATGCTAACTGGCCTTTGGGATGCGTCGCCACCCAAGCGTGTGCATTGCGATCCGGTATCCAGACTGGACCATTTCGACGAGAAAGTGGAACACTTGGGACGACATCCAATTCGAAACCAGTCTGAGTGGTTGCCTGAACCGAACGGCCCTGTACTATAACTTTCGAGTAGTACTTCTGTAGCGATGACTGAATCCATGCGATGACCACACTTGGTTCCATCGCCCTATGATCCAGATCAATCAGTAGAATCACATCAACATCCTTGATGCTGTCTAGGGCGGTATCTCTGGCATAGGATCCGGACAAGTAAGTGTCGGGATCTGCTTCCTTAATTTCCTCATCTTTCTCAAGCAAAGCCCTTAAGTCCTGATGCGCCTTCTGCGCCTGTTTCACAGCGGCACTGGTGGGTTCGATGTTGCTTAATAGGCCGTGGAAATACGAGCTGAGTTCCATAGCTGGTGTATTCCTTATGATCCTGATGGTTCTGGTCGAGTGAGAAGTGATCCAGTCCCTGGCTCTATTCCATATTCTTCTCTGATGGCTTTTTCAAAGTCACCGCACGTAGGACAGCCGGGATCTTTCTCAAGATAAATTCCGTACCAGCGCAGGATAGTTTTTTCGTCGAAACTTTTGCTTAATGGCGGCCATAAGGCATATTCAGTATTTGGCTCTGGTCTGTTAACCCAGATGTACACGTTTGCATCAAAATCCTCATCAAGCTTCTGGAAAGCCGATTGCTTGCCCGCAATGAGTTCGTGTAGGGCGAGTTTTGATACCATGATGGCAATAGGCGCAACATCCATCGAAAGTCCCGGCTCAATAGGAACAGGCTTATCTGAGTAGGCCACC
>JAPUFX010000009.1 GCA_027293415.1 Candidatus Methylomirabilota bacterium | reverse complement strand
GGGGGCGGGGCACGGGGCGGTGTCGACACTGGCGTTGCCGCTGGCGGCGCTCTCGCTGCTGGTGGCGGTGGCCGGGATCGGTGTGGCGTATCTCCTGTACCTCAAGTGGCGGGACCTCCCGGAGCTCTTGGCAGCGCGGTTTCAGCACGTCTATCAGATCCTTTACCACAAATATTATGTCGACGAACTCTACCAGGATTGGATCGTACGTCCCCTCGAGCGGCTGGCCTTTTTCCTGTGGAGGGGGTGCGACGTTGCCGTGGTGGATGGAGCCGTGAATGGGGTGGCCCGGATGATGGAAGTGGGCAGTCTGGGACTCCGGCGAATCCAGACCGGGATGGTCTTCAACTACGTCGTCTCTATCCTTGCCGGCGTCGTCCTCCTCTTGGGTTATCTGATCTTAGTGAGGTAGAGATGCCGCTTTTGAGTCTGATCACCTTTCTCCCTGCAGTTGGGGCGGCAGGCCTCCTGGTCCTTCCCCGTAAACGGCAGGACCTGATCCGAGGGGCGGCGCTGGGTGTCTCGGTTCTCACGTTTCTCCTCTCCCTCAAACTGTTTACCGATTTTCAAGTGGGTGTTGGTCAGATGCAGTTCGTCGAGGAGATGGCGTGGATTCCGAGTTTCGGTATCCGCTATAAGCTGGGAATCGACGGGATTAGCCTCTTTCTCGTTCTCTTGACCACCTTCCTGACGG
The DNA here is from genome assembly GCA_027293415.1 of Candidatus Methylomirabilota bacterium. Classification (NCBI taxonomy): domain Bacteria; phylum Methylomirabilota (SeqCode); species Candidatus Methylomirabilota bacterium. The sequence continues at coordinate 17,017 of JAPUFX010000009.1, read as the reverse complement.
CCATCGCCATCGGAGCCTCTACTGGAGTTGTGCACCGGATAAAGGAGTATATGGTGGTTATGCTCCTTTTAGAGACAGGGATGATCGGGGTCTTCGTCGCGTTGGACCTAGTTCTGTTCTATGTCTTTTGGGAGGCCACGCTGCTTCCCATGTACTTCCTCATCGGGATCTGGGGCGGGCCGAGACGCATCTATGCCACCATCAAGTTTGTCCTCTACACGATGGCAGGTAGCCTTCTGATGCTGGTGGCGATCATCGCCGTAGGCTTGCTTCACGCCCAGGCCGGAGGGGAGATCACTTTTGACCTCACAGTTCTGATGCATGCGGAGATCCCCCCTGCGATCCAATGGTGGCTCTTTCTCGCCTTTGCGCTGGCCTTCGCCATTAAGGTCCCTCTCTTTCCCTTTCATACCTGGCTCCCGGACGCCCATGTGGAAGCCCCTACGGCGGCGAGCGTCCTCCTGGCTGGGGTCATTCTGAAAATGGGGACCTACGGGTTTCTCCGCTTTGCCTTGCCCCTGTTCCCCCAGGCCACCATGACCTTCCTTCCCTGGATCTCGGGGCTCGCCTTGGTGGGGATCGTCTACGGGGCGTGGGTGGCGATGGTGCAGCCCGATCTGAAGAGCCTTGTGGCTTATTCCAGCGTGAGCCACCTGGGCCTTGTCATCCTGGGGATCTTTGCTTTGAACGGGGAGGGGATCGCCGGATCTGTACTCCAGATGGTCAACCACGGCCTCTCCACCGGGGCCCTCTTCCTCATGGTCGGTATGATCTATGAGCGGCGCCACACCCGGATGATAGCCGATTATGGAGGACTCTTTCGGGTGATCCCGTTTTTTGGTGGAACGTTCCTCCTCGTAGTCCTCTCCTCCATCGGCCTGCCGGGTTTGAACGGGTTCGTGGGGGAGTTCTTGATTCTGCTGGGGACCTTTCGGGTGCATCCGCTGTACGCCCTGGTTGCGGTGACCGGGATCGTCTGGGCGGCCTGGTATATGCTGGGCATGGTTCGGCGGGTCCTCTTCGGCCCCCTGACCCACCCGGAGAACGCCGACATATCGGATCTCACCTGGAACGAACGGATCGTCTTAGTCCCTGTCCTCGTCCTCATTGTGTGGATCGGGGTGTATCCTGCGCCTTTCCTCCGCCGGATGGAGGCCTCGGTCGAGCGCGTCATTGTCCAAGTAAAGCGACAGCAGGCAGTTCAGGGTTCAGAGTTCATAGTTCAGGGAACGGCCGCCATGAACCCTGAACCATCAACCATGAGCCCCGAGGCATCGTCCATGAACCCTGAACCATTAACCCTGAGCCGGGGGAGGAGGTGAGCTTGAGCATCCCACAGCTCGATTGGGGAGGCGCGGCCCCTTTCCTCGTCCTTACCCTAACCGCGCTCGGGATCCTCTTATTTGACCTATTCCTTTCAGTGCGACACAAGGTCTGGCTCATGCATCTAGGACTCACGGGTGTGCTGCTGACCATGGCGTTGCTGGTGAGCGGCTTCGGTGATCAAAAGCGAGTGGTGGGGGAAATGCTCATCCTGGATGACTTTTCCCGTTTCTTCCATCTCCTATTCCTCCTCATAGCGGCCTTGACCTTCTTGGTCTCGGTAAAGGATGTGGAGCAAGAAAGAATACACCGGGGGGAGTACTACGCCCTGGTTCTCTTCGCAACCCTGGGAATGATGGTGATGGCCTCCGCAGCAGATCTCATCATGCTGTTCTTGGGTCTGGAGGCCCTCTCCATTCCCCTCTATATCCTCTCCGGTTTTCTCCGGGGGCAATTAACCTCTAATGAGGCAGCCCTCAAATATCTTCTTTTGGGTGCATTCGCCTCCGCCTTTCTCCTGTATGGGATCGCTTTTCTCTACGGGTCTGCGGGGAGTACTCGCCTGGACAGGATCGCTGCCCATCTGAGCCACGGGGCGGCGTGGGAGAATCCACTGGTCTTCTTTGGGATTGGCCTCCTCCTGGTGGGGCTCGCCTTCAAGATCGGCGCGGTCCCGTTCCACATGTGGTTGCCGGATGTCTATGAGGGGGCTCCGACCTCGGTCACCGCCTTCATGATCGCAGGGACAAAGGCTGCTGCCTTCGCCGCACTGTTGCGCGTCTTCGGAACGGCACTGACGCCGCTGCACGCCGAATGGGTTGCCCCCCTGTGGATTCTTGCCCTCTTGACCATGGGGGTCGGTAACGTGGCTGCCCTTACCCAGCAGAGCATCAAGCGGATGCTTGCCTACAGCTCTATCGCCCATGCCGGCTATCTGTTGGTGGCATTCCTGGCCGGTACGAGCCGGGGCTTTTCCAGCATCCTTTTTTACCTCGTCGTCTATGCCTTCATGAACCTGGGAGCCTTCGCCGTGATCATTGCCCTGGCTCGGCAGGGGGAGGAGAGACCGACCCTTTCTGCCTATGCCGGCTTAGGTTTTCGTCATCCCGTGTTGGCATTCAGTATGGCGGTTTTTATGTTTTCGCTGGCAGGGCTTCCCCCCACTGGCGGATTCATGGGGAAGTTGTATATCTTCAGTGCTGCGGTAGAGGCCAACTATGTGGGCCTGGTGGTTCTTGCTGTTCTCTGTAGTCTCATTTCCGTTTTCTTTTATCTCCGGGTAGTGGTGGTGATGTATATGGAGGAACCACGAGAGGGACAACCGAATCCGGTCTTTTCGCCCGCCATCCTCATTACGCTCTTCCTCGCGACTGCGGCCACGCTCCAGTTGGGACTTCTGCCTGCAGGCGTGTGGGATCTGGCGGTCCGGTCTGTTCGGAGTTTTTTGGGGTAGGGAGCCATGGCACAGAAGCGGTCGAGACAGTCGATCAGTTCTCGGATCCCTGAAAGGACCATCACCCGCCTGAGTATCTACCTCAGGTGTGTGGAGGAGCTTGTCGCCGATGGGATGACCGCTGTCTCTTCGCAGCAGTTGGCCGAACGCTTCGGGCTGAACTCCGCCCAGGTTCGAAAGGATCTGGCATACTTCGGCCAGTTCGGCGTTCGGGGACTCGGCTATTATACCGAGGGGCTCAAGCAGAACCTGGAGCGGATCCTGGGCCTCAACCAAAAATGGGAGGTTGCCCTAGTCGGTCTGGGAAACTTGGGCTCCGCCCTCCTGAATTACCGGGGCTTTCAGCAGCGGGGGTTTCGGATATTGGTGGCCTTCGAAATTGATCCCAGCAAGGTGGGCCACCGGGTTGGCAGGGTCGCGGTCTACCACGTGCAGAAGCTGGTCCCGATCCTCAAGCGTCGTAGGATCAAGATGGCCGTCATCGCAGTCCCCGCAGGGGCAGCCCAGGGGGTGGCCACCCGGTTGGTTGCTGCGGGGGTACACGCCATCCTCAACTTCGCCCCCACGCAGCTCTCTGTTCCCAAAGGGGTGAAAGTGCAGAACGTAGACCTCTCCGTCATGCTCAAGACCTTGAGCTTCTATATCGTCCGTTCCGCCCGCGACTCCCGCGCCCCCGTCAGGACCAGCCACCGAGCACTGAAAAAGTAAGCCCCCAGCCATAACCTTGTAGCTGGGGGTTACTTGGTTCAAGAAGTCGGAACGGCCTCAAAAGAAAGCAGACTGGTCCGAGAAGACCGACATTTTTGGACTAGGCCGTTTCGCGACCTAGAGTCGCGCCCTTGGAGAGAAGCCGGCTTCGACTAAGGGCGTGCTTTTCGCTGCCGCGCCGACTCTCTCGCGTAGAACTTCCAGATCTCATCCTTTTCCTGAAGGTTCAGATGGGCGAACTCCACTCCGACCGATTGCTCGTCAACCCACTTTACCGTACAGGATGTCCGGACAGGCCGGTTGCTCACGGGGAGGCGAAAGCTGAGAACCAGCTCGGCCCCAAGTGGAATCGGCTCTTCCGTGGTGAGAAGCGCCCCCACAGTCCCGATCTTGGTGATCCGGCCGTCCCTGGGGCGGTCGCCTTTGACATGGTACTCCATCGGCAGGTCGCAGGGAATGCGGGGTGAGCGTCTTGTGTCATCCCGATCACTCATGGCAGCCTCTCCATCTGATAGGTGCACGCGGGACTTTGGTCGGCCCAAAGAAGCCTCCTCTGCACTGAAGAGGACACCAGGGATCCCGCGTTTTCTTATTGTACCCATGCAGAGATGGTAAGTTCAAGGCCATACTATTGCCCCTCCAACTCACTCCTCCTAAGCACCGCAGGGTTCCGCCAGCCCGGATTATTCACACAGAAGTGAATAATCGGCCCTCCGGGCTTCGACTCCGCCCCGCGTGTGCGGGGCGACGCTCAGGGCTAGCCTTGAGGCCCGCCGCAGCGGCGGGATCGAAACCTGCCGGTGCGGCCGAGCCCGCACCTGCAGGCGCATTATTCACGAAGACACTCCGTTCGTGAATAATGCGGGCCAGGGGCACTGAGGGGTTGTAGGGGAGAGGCTCCCCTACGCCTGGGGGGTGCTCAGCGAGGCGAACGCCGAGCGCCGAAGGGGGGCCTGCCCCCCTAGCGAAAGTGCCGCACCAGCGCAGAATGCTAGTGAAAAATAGTTGGTGCGGCACTAGAGCAGAGCAGGCCGGTGTGAAAGATCGGGCGAAAGGGGAAATACAACTCTGCTGCCCGCCGGTCCAAGGCCGTTGAAGTGTCTGGAAGGATGGACCATGTGGGAAGGTGAAAGGACAAGCCATGAGGGCTAACGAGACGGTGGGAGGAGTAAACGCGAAGGATCCGCAGGGGGGATTGCCTCTGCGCAAAGGCGATCAACGACGATGCCAATCGCCTCTGAGGCCTCCAGTTCGAGGAACTGTACTCCCATTCCGGTGATGGCGCTCGGTGCTGTCTCCTCTTTGCATACCCAGACGACATGCGCAAGTATCGAAAGACGGTCAGACAGGCCCGGCGGCGTGAAATGGAGCAAGATCTCGGGCCCCGGTACGGCCGGGCGTCTCGTCGTGATGAATATCCCTCCCCGGCTGAGGCTAAGGCATGTCCCTCGGACTATGGCTTGAGCTTGGGTGTACTCGATATCGAATCGGACCGGCGCTCGAGGATCGAGCCGTTGTATGCCCTGAGACACCCATTGGCGTACCTGGGCTGCCTCGACCGGTTCCTCGAAAGCCACTCCGTGGGGGAACCTGGTTCCCAAGATGGTAGGCGTGCTCTGGCCAAGCCAGACGACGTTTCCGCGCAAGGGATCTCCTTGAGCAATTTGGACCAACAACGGAGTACTAACAGGGACAGATTCCGGCAGGAGGATTGCGAGTCCGCCGGCACCAATGGACCGCGTTCTGCCGGCAAGTGGTTTGAGAGAGGGATGCTTGGAACTCAGCGCGGCGTACCGAATGGGCAGGTAGCGGGCAAAGCGCAGGTGGTGACGCATGAGTGATTTGGAGTGGGCTGACATGCTTTACCTCCAGCAGGTTTCTACGGGAATCGGTAGCAGCAAGGGTCATGCCATCCCAGGTGGTAACTATCGGGATGAACGCAGCCACCGTGCAGCAGAGCGACTTGTGCCTATTACTTCTCTTAAATACCAAGAATCAAACTGTCCCACCTTTGGCCTGAGAGTGAGGTCGCGCCAAGGACGGGGTTTCGCCCGCTCGGAATCGGGAAACGTCCTTGACCCGTTCCGAGGTCGGGTCCTATACTGGAGCCAAGTGCTGGAATCTTGGGGGATAAGTGGTTTATCCATCACGACATGACAATTCGGGAGTCTCCCTGCTCACCGGCGATCGGGGGGAGCGACTCGCTCTCGCCTTAGAACGGTTTTTTGGAAATATCAATCCGGTCACGCTTGTCAGCGGGGAGCGGGATGGGTTGGGGGAGCAGGACCGGCTTCTCCGGCTGCTGCGAGGCTTCGTGGAGGTAGAGCGACGGGCCATCTTGAAATACCACCGACAGGGGGCTCTAGGGATAGAGGTGGTAAAAGAGCTGACTAGCCTTGGGGATGTGCTGATCGATCAGCTCTACCACTGGGCCGAAAAGGCGTGTCACGAGACGTATCAGGCCGATCTCCCGTGTGCCTTAGTCGCGCTGGGAGGGTACGGTCGTCGCGAGCTAAACCCCGCCTCAGACATCGACCTCATGTTCCTTCACCGCACGCCGATCAACCGATCGCTTCACGCCCTCATCCACTTCCTGGTCCCCCTTCTTTGGGATGTAGGCTTTACTGTCGGCCATAGTGTCCGGTCCCTTCAGGACTGTGTCCGGATAGCCTCGGAGAATCTCAGTTCCCATACCTCCATGCTAGAAGCGCACCTGCTGGCGGGCGACAAAGGCCTCTATGACGAAATGGAAGCAGTGCTGCAGCGGGGCCTTAGGCGGAGACGGGGACAGGCATACATCCAGGCAAAGCTCCAAGAGCGGGTGGCACGATACACGAAGTATGGCAGCTCGGTGTACCTGCAAGAACCACACGTCAAGGAGGGGGCCGGGGGTCTTCGGGACGTGCATACCGCGCTCTGGATTGCTCGAGTTCAATACCCGGTGAGGCGCCTCGAGGATTTGGGGGGCTCGGGCCTCCTCAGCCAGGAGGAACTGCAGCGCCTACGCCAGGCGGTCGATTTTCTCTTTCGGGTTCGCAACGAGCTGCACTATCTCTCGAGCTGGAAGAACGATTACCTGCTCTTTCATCTACAGGAGCCGGCTGCGGCGAACCTGGGCTTCGGCGAAGGTGAGCCAGTCCGGGGGGTAGAGCGGTGCATGCAATACTACTACCTTCAAGCCCGAACCATCTTTGGCCTCTCAGAGCGGGTCGTGGAGCGATGTACCCAGGTGCGGGCTTCAAAGGAAAGCCTCATGAGACGGCTGAGGGCGAGAGACTTGGGAGACGGATTAACGGAGATCAATCGAGAGATTCAAATCCTCCCCAGGAACCGGCGACTCTTTGAGGACGACCCGATCCGCCTCTTGAAGATCTTCTGGTATGCCCTCGAGACCGGTTATCCCTTGAGCTCAGGGACCCAGGAGCTCATCCGAGAGCATGTGCATCTGATTGACGACAAGTTCCGACAGTCGAGTCGCGCCCTCAATTTCTTTTTGGCCATCCTCCGCGAACCGAAGGGCGTGGCAGCAACGCTTCGACTCATGCACGAGCTTGGGGTTCTGGGAGCCTACATTCCGGAGTTCGGCCAACTCTCGTGTCTGGTCCAGTACGATCTCTACCATAAGTACACCGTAGACGTGCATACCTTACTGGCGCTGGAGTATCTGGAATCCTTGGATCAGGCCCCCACCTATCACGCCGAGGAATTCCGGGCGATCGCAGCTGAGTTCAAGCGGCCGGAGATGATCAAGCTAGGGGTCCTCTTCCACGATTTAGGGAAGGGGGAGGGCCATGGGCACGTGGCGCGAGGCGCCGAAATGACTGAGCGGATTTTGAACCGGATGGGCCTCCCAGACGCCGAGGTAGCCGAAGTTCGCTTCTTGGTGGAGCAGCACCTCGCACTGGCCCACATTGCGCAGCGCCGGGACTTGGATGATGAGCCGATGCTCATCGAATTCGCCAGGAAGGTCCGGGATATTGAGCGGTTAAAGATGCTTTACCTCCTCACCTACCTGGACATTCGGGCAGTGGGTCCAGAGGTGTGGACCGAGTGGAAGGGGAGTCTCATTTGGGAGCTCTACATCCGCACCCATACCCTCCTCACCAGGGGGATTCCCGAGGGGGTGGACGAGCTGGCCAAAGCGGCCGAGATCAAGCAGCGCCTTTCACAAGAGCTTCAGGAGGAGTTCTCCCTTCCCGTTATTGAGGCGCACTTGGAGCAAATCCCTGTCCGGTATCTCCTGCACGTACCGACGGCAAAAGTGGCAGCCCATCTTCGGATGATCGAGCGACTCGAACGGGGCGAGAAGATCGTCGTCCAATGGACGCCCTACCCGCTCATTGGACATTGTGAGGTGACCGTCTGTGGCTTCGGTCGGCCAGGACGCTTTGCCCAGATCGTTGGTACTCTGACAGCCAACCGGATGAACATCCTCAGCGCCCAGATCTTTACCCGGCGCGACGGGCTGGTCCTTCGGACGTTCTATGTGGATGACGGCAAAGGGACTGCCATTACCGATGAGGAAGTATGGCGCAATTTCGAGAGGGATCTTGGTCGGGTGCTCGATGGTCAGGCGGATGTGGGGCAGCTCATTCTCAGCAGACAGCGTGACATTTTGAGTCGGCCGGCCCTGAAGAGCGAAACCGCACCTCTCACCCGCGTGGAGTTCGACAACTTCGTCTCCGAGACGCACACGGTGATTGATGTGCGGACCCACGATCGCGTGGGTCTCCTCTACATCATCTCTCGGGTGCTCCGCGAACTCGGCCTCGACCTCAGCCTCGCCAAGATCACAACCGATGTGGAGCAGGTCGTGGACGTTTTCTATGTCACCGAGCGGGACGGCGAAAAGGTGCGGGATGAGCTGCGGATGAGAGAGATCCGAGAGCGACTGGAAGCCGCCATTGCTGAGGGTCTCCCGACCGAATCCAGGAGTGCCGGTTGACCTGTGAGAAAGGAGGGGAGCGAGGCCTTTTCGTATTCGCGAGCAGCCTTGTTCCGTTTCAATGGTCATTCAAGGAACCACCACGGTATGTTTGATATTGGGATATCCAGTGGCGCACAGCGCCTCCCCCCGAATGCAGAACGCCGCCTTTGCGGCACTCGGACTCGATTGGGTCTATGTGCCATGGGCGGTCCCTCCTGAAGCCTTCCCGAAGATGATCGAGTCATTACGCACTATCGAAAATTTCGGCGGGGCGAATGTGACCATCCCCCATAAGGAGGCGGCCTTCGAATCCGTGGATGAGCTCAGCCCGGAGGCCAAGCATATAAGGGCGGTGAACACCATTGTACCCCGGGGAGGAGCCCTCATTGGGCACAACACGGACGGGGAAGGGTTTTTGAGCTCCTTACGGGAAGAAGCCGGAGAAGAACCCAGTGGGAAGCGGGTGGGTCTGGTAGGGGCGGGGGGGGGCGCAAAGGCGGTGGCTTACGCCCTCGCCCAGGCGGGAGTAGCAGAGCTCCGCCTGTTTAATCGGAGCCAGGACCGGGCTCGAGCCTTAGTGAGCCATCTGGGGACATTGTTTCAAAATCTTGAGGTTTTGGCATTGGGTTTGCAACATCTGCAGCCGGATATACTCAGACACTTGGACATTTTCATCAATGCAACGCCAGTGGGGATGGAGTCCTCAGATCGACCCTTATTTGACTACGGGAACTTGCCGGAAAACCTGTTGGTTTGCGATCTAATCTACCGGCCTCTCGAGACCTCCCTTTTGGCGTCAGCCCGATCCCAGGGGTGCCGGATTCTAAACGGATCCGGGATGCTTCTCTATCAAGGGGCGCGAGCCTTTGAGCTCTGGACGGGGCAGAAGGTCCCGGCATCCGTCATGCGGCAGGCCCTAGTAGCTCAGGGGGAGGCAGGGGCTTGACAACTCCGGGAATTAGGCAATAATGAGGCCCCCTTCAGCCACTTTTCTCGCAAAACAGCGGAGCTTTCGATGACCGCAGGGTCTAATCGTCTCGGTGAGATGCTGGTCAAGTCGAACCTGATCACTGAGGATCAGCTCAAGAAGGCCCTGGCGCAACAGACGTCGTCTGGAGGGCGTCTAGGCAGCAATCTGGTCAAGTTGGGTTACATCAGCGAGGAGGACATCACCAGCTTCCTAAGTAAGCAATACGGTGTTCCTTCCATTAACCTCGCCCACTTCGAGATTGATGCAGCCGTGATCAAATTGGTCCCAGCCGAGATCGCCCAGAAACACATGGTCATCCCCATCAACCGGAAGGGCAACGCCCTCACCGTAGCGATGGCCGACCCCAGTAATATCTTTGCCATCGACGACATCAAATTCCTCTCCGGTTTCAAGGTAGAGCCGGTGGTAACGGCCGAGAGCTCGATCAAGAACGCCATTAACAAGCATTACGACTCCGCGGGAATGGTCCAGGACATCATGAGGACCTTCGAGGACCCGGGGGTCGCCACGGTTGATGAGACTGAAGACGTAGCTGACTCCGCGGATCTACAGAAATCGACCGAGGATGCCCCCGTGGTGAAGCTGGTGAACTTGCTCCTGAGCGACGCGATCAAGAAGGGGGCCTCGGATATCCACGTCGAGCCGTACGAGAAATCGTTCCGAGTCCGTTTCCGGATCGACGGGGTCCTGTACGATATCATGCAGCCTCCCATGAAGCTCAAGGCGGCCATCACCTCCCGGCTCAAGATTATGGCCCAACTCGACATCGCTGAGCGGCGCCTCCCCCAGGATGGGCGCATCAAGATCAGGATGGGGACGAAGGAGATCGACTTCCGGGTGTCTACGTTACCGACCCTCTTCGGCGAGAAGGTGGTCCTCCGTCTCCTGGACAAGTCCAATTTGGAGTTGGATATGAGCCATCTGGGGTTCGAACCCCAAGCGCTCCAGGCTTTCGAGAAGTGCATTTTGGCACCGTACGGGATGGTCCTGGTCACCGGTCCCACCGGCAGCGGCAAGACGACCACTCTGTATTCGGGCCTGCACCGCCTGAACACCACCGAGACCAACATCATGACCGCGGAGGATCCGGTGGAGTTCAACCTCCCCGGGGTAAATCAGGTCCAGATGAAGCCTGAGATCGGGTTGAACTTTGCCGCGGCCCTCCGGTCCTTCCTCCGGCAGGACCCGGACATCATCATGGTGGGAGAGATCCGGGACTATGAGACGGCAGAGATCGCCATCAAGGCGGCCCTCACCGGGCACATGGTCCTCTCGACCCTACACACCAACGACGCTCCTACGACCATCAGTCGGCTCATCAACATGGGGGTGGAGCCGTTCTTGGTCGCGGCCTCGACCAATATGATCATTGCCCAACGCCTTGCCCGAAAGATCTGTTCGAGTTGCAAAGAAGAGATCTCGGTACCTCGCCAGGCCCTGATCGATGCAGGTTTTTCCCCCGAGGACCTCAAGACCATGAAGTACTATCAGGGGAAGGGCTGCATGGAGTGCAATGACACCGGGTACCGGGGACGGGTGGCTCTGTACGAAGTCATGGCGATCACAGATGACATGAAGGATGGAATCCTTCAAGGCGCCCAAGCCGGCGAGCTGAAGGAGCTGGCTCGGAAGAACGGCATGAAGACCCTCCGGGAATCAGGTCTGCAAAAGATCCGGGACGGGATGACGTCCATCCCCGAGGTCATGCGGGTGACAAGCCAAACCTAGGGAGGGACGCAGCGCTGCGCGACAGGCCTGTTCTCGTATGAAGCTGGGCTGCGCGGTCTGCTTCCGCTCCACACGTTAACTTGGAGGAGTCATGACGAGTCTGGATCAGATGTTAAAGGAGATGGTGGCCAGAGGGGCTTCGGATTTGCATATTACCACTGGGATCCCCCCCACGGTCCGTGTCCACGGCGGGTTGACACCCCTGGGGGAGACTCCCCTCGCCCCGGCGGGCACCAAGCAGCTTGCTTACAGTATCCTGACTGATGTCCAAAAGCAAAAGTTCGAAGAGAATAAGGAACTCGACTTCTCTTTTGGGGTGAAAGGGCTTGGCCGTTTCCGAGCGAACGTTTTCCTACAGCGGGGGGCGGTGGGAGTGGCCATCCGAACCATTCCGTACAAGATTTTTGGCTTCACGGAGCTGGGGCTACCCAAAGTGGTGGAGGAGCTCTGCGCCCGGCCCTCAGGTCTCATCCTGGTTACGGGACCGACCGGTTCGGGAAAATCCACCACCCTGACCACCATGATCGACAAGATCAACAGCGAACGCCATGAACACATCATCACCATCGAGGACCCGATCGAGTTTGTCCACAGCCACAAGAAATGTATCGTGAACCAGCGCGAGGTCCATTCGGATACTTACTCCTTTGCAAATGCACTGCGGGCGGCCCTCCGGCAGGATCCGGACAAGGTCCTGATCGGGGAGATGCGAGACGTGGAGACCATCTTGGCGGCCCTGACCATCGCCGAGACAGGCCACCTGACCTTTGCCACCCTTCATACGAATTCGGCCATCCAGACGATCAACCGGATCATCGACGTCTTTCCCGCCGCACAGCAACCGCAGATCCGCGCGCAACTCTCATTCATCTTGGAGGGAGTGATCTGCCAAAGCTTACTGCCGCGGTCGGATGGTCAGGGGCGGGTGCTGCTCATGGAGATCATGGTCCCCAACCCCGCAATCCGGAACCTGATGCGGGAGGACAAGATCCATCAGATCTATTCGGTGATGCAGGCCGGCCAAGAGAAGTCGGGGATGCAGACCATGAACCAGTCGTTGATGATCGCGTATACGAAGCGTGCCCTCACCATGGAAATGGCTCTCGGGGCCTCCCAGAATCCAGAAGAGCTCACGCAGATGATGCAGCGGGCGCAGCCCGTCGGGGCCGCGATGGGGGGTAGGATGCCCCCCGCTGGCAGAGAATGGGGAGGGAAATAAGCCATGGCAGTCTTTGCCTTCAGCGGGAGGACGCGATCAGGACAGACCATCAACGGAGAGATGGAGGCCCCCAACCGGGAGGCCGTGGTCGCACAGCTCAGGCGGCAACAGGTCCTGGCCACTTCGATAAAATCCAAGGCGAAGGACATTGAGATAAAGATCCCCGGCTTTGGGGGGAAGGTCGGCGAGAAGGAGCTGGCCATCGTCACCCGGCAACTTGCGACAATGATCGATGCCGGACTCCCGCTGGTCCAGTGCCTCAATATCCTCGCCCAGCAGCAGGAGAACAAGATCTTCAAAAAGACCCTCAATGATATCCGGGAGAATGTGGAGGCGGGCTCCACCTTCTCCGCCGCCCTCAAGAAGCACCCGAAGGTTTTTAACACCCTCTACACCAACTTGGTGGAGGCCGGGGAGGCGGGCGGAATCCTCGACACGATCCTCAACCGCCTGGCGGTGTATATCGAGAAGGCGACAACCTTGAAAAAGCGGGTCAAGTCTGCCATGTTCTATCCGATGACGATCGTCTCGGTGGCGCTCGTGGTGGTCATCTTCCTTCTGATCTATGTCATCCCGACCTTTCAGGGGTTATTTGCGAACTTCGGGGCCACCTTACCCCTTCCCACCATAATCGTTCTTGAGCTGAGCAACTTTGTCCGTGCGTATCTCCTGTACATGATTGGGGGGGGGGTGGGACTGATCATGGGCATACGGGCGTATTACAAGACCGCCGGGGGGAGAAAACGCATCGACGGCCTCATGCTGCAACTCCCCATCGTGGGACCCCTGATCCGAAAGGTAGCAGTGGCCAAATTTACCAGGACATTGGGGACCTTGGTCTCGAGCGGCGTGGCCATCTTGGAAGGACTGGATATCACGGCACGGACGGCGGGGAACATGGTGGTGGAAGAGGCAGTGCAGAAAGCCCGCGCGGCGATTGCCCAGGGGAAGACCATTGCCGAGCCCCTACAGGAATCGAAGGTCTTTCCACCCATGGTCGTGCAGATGATCGCCATCGGAGAGCAGACCGGTGCCCTGGATCGCATGTTGAATAAGGTCGCTGACTTCTACGAGGAGGAGGTCGATATTGCGGTGGGCACGCTGACCGCCATGCTTGAGCCACTTATGGTGATCTTCCTCGGTGTGGTCGTCGGTGGCGTGGTCATCGCCATGTATCTGCCCATCTTTAAGCTGATCTCCGTCATTTGAGACCAGAGCTTTGAGGCTGGAGTCTCAGGTCCCCAGTCTCAGGTCTCCTGTCTGCGAGAAAAGGGATGTGGGAAGGCCAGGAAGGAGGGGTCGTACGGGCAGGCTGGGAGAAGCGGCTGAAATGGCTCATAGGCATCCGCCTGTTGGTGGCGATTCTCTTCCTCGGGTCGGCGGCCATCGTTCACATGCAAGAGGCGCCCCCGTACCCGACGGGTCCCCTCTTTTTCCTCTTGGGCCTGACCTTTGCCCTGAGTGTGCTCTACACCGTTCTCCTCCCCCGGGTGAATCGCCTCGACGAGTTCTGCGGATTCCAACTTGCCGCCGATCTCTTCCTCACCACCGGGCTCGTCCACTACACCGGGGGCATTGAAAGCCCCCTGACCTTCGTATACATCTTTCCGATCTTTGGCAGCGGAACGCTGCTCGGACGGCGGGAGGCCCTCTGGCTCGCCTCTCTCGGGAGCATCCTGTTCGGGCTCCTCATCGATTTTGAATATTACCATGTCATCCGTCCCGTGGGGCATTCCGCGAGCACTTACCTCTCCTTCAGCTTCGTGTTTTTCCGGGTCTTCATCAACATCGCCGCCTTATTCCTGGTGGCCGTCTTGAGCAGCCATCTGGCCGAACGGCTGCGGGAGGCTGGAAGGCAACTGGAGGCCCAGCGGACCGACATCCGGAACCTCAAGACCCTGTATCAGGACGTGATTGCCAATATCTCCAGCGGGATCATGACCCTCGATCTCGAGGGGCGGATCGTCTCCTTGAATGCAACAGCAGAGCGCATCACCGGCTTGAGGGCGAGCGAGGCGGTTGGATCGTCTTACACTGAGTTGAGCCTGGACGAGTTCCCCGGCCTCAAGGCCTTCTCTTCCCGGGAAGAGGGTTCGGCTCGTGCAGAGACCTTCGAGGCCGCCTTCGCGCGGAGGGACGGGGCGATCCTCCCCGTCGGCGTCACCTATTCCTCGCTCCGGGATGGGGAGGAACGGCTCTTGGGGACCGTGGCCATCTTTCAGGACCTCACCGAACGGAAGCAGATAGAGGAGCAGCTCCGGCGGGCGGATCGGCTGGCAGCGGTGGGGCAGCTGGCCGCCAGCATTGCCCATGAGGTCCGGAACCCCTTGGCGGCCATCAGCGGCTCCATCCAGCTCCTTCACGAGGAGCTGAAGGGACAGGGACATGAGCGGCTCTTGGGGCTGATCATCCGAGAGGCGGATCGTCTCAAATTGATCACCGGACAGTTTCTCGATCAAGTGCGGGTGCCGGGGCCTCCAGGAAGGGGATGTGACCTGGTGGCCACCCTGGAGGAGACCCTCTTCCTGCTCCAGCAGAGCGAGGAGTACCGCCCCGCTATCCACGTCGGGTTCGAAAAGACGGTCGAGACCCTCGCGGTCCAGGCCGAACGGGACCGGCTCAAACAGATCTTCTGGAACATCGGACTGAACGCCTTTCAAGCCATGCCGCGGGGCGGGACCCTCACGGTGATCGTCAGGGCGGAGGAGGGTTTCGGGGCTGTCGAATTTCACGACTCCGGCGAAGGGATCCCCGCCGACCAGCTTTCCAGAATTTTTGAGCCGTTTTATACGACCAAGAGCCGGGGGACCGGTCTCGGATTGGCCATTGCCAAGCGCCTGGTCGAGAATCTCGGCGGCCGGATCGAGGTAAAGTGCCCCCCGGCAGGGGGTACGACCTTCCAGATTTATTTCCGCCGGCACGCAGAGGTACCATCCGATGAGGCGAGCACCTCCACCCTCTCCCCGGCCAGGGGTCCACGATGACTAGAATCTTAATCGTCGATGACGAAGCAGGAATGCGCGAGTTTCTGAGTATCTTCCTGGAGCGGGAGGGTTTCCAGGTAGAGTCCGCGCGAGACGGGCAGGAGGCGCTCGAGGCAGCCGAAAAAGCTTCCTTCGATCTCGTCATTTCCGACCTGAGAATGCCGACCATGGACGGCGTCCGGCTGTTGGAGGGGCTTCGGAAATTTCAGCCCGAGATCCCGGTTATCCTGATGACGGCCTATGCATCCGCCGAGTCGGCCATCCAGGCGATGAAGCTCGGTGCGTACGATTACATCACCAAGCCATTTCGGGTGGAAGAGGTCAAGCAAGTCATCTCCCGGGCCTTAGAGGTCAAGGCGGATCGGGTGGCGGGAGTCTCTCCCTGGTCGGGTGAGCCCTTCCCCCAGCCTGTCGACGGGATCATTGGCCGGAGCCCCAAGATGATCGAGTTGTACAAGATGATCAGCAAGGTGGCGACGGTGACCGGAACGGTCTTGATTACCGGAGAGAGCGGCACCGGGAAGGAGCTGGTGGCCCGGACTATCCACACGAACAGCGACCGTGCCAGCGCGCCGTTCTTGGCCATCAGCTGCGGGGCGATCCCGGAATCGCTTCTGGAGAGCGAGCTCTTTGGCCACGTGAAGGGCGCCTTTACGGGGGCGGTTGTGGCCAAGGCCGGTCTCTTTGAGGTGGCCAATGGCGGGACGGTTTTGCTGGATGAGATCGCGGAGACGAGCCTCGCCATTCAAGTCAAATTGCTCCGGGTCCTGCAGGAGCGGGTCTTTCGCCGGGTGGGAGGGACCGAAGACATCGAGGTCGACGTGCGGGTCATCTCCGCCACCCACCAGGATCTCAAGGAGCTGATCCGGAAGGAGCAGTTCCGGGAGGACCTCTACTACCGCCTGAATGTCATTCCCATTCGCATCCCCCCCCTCCGAGAGCGGCGCGAGGATATTCCCCTGCTGGCCACGAATTTCCTCGCCAAGTACAGCCAGGAAAACAGACGGCCCATTCGGGGGATCGCCCCGGAGGCTATGGAACTCCTTCTCCGCTATCCTTGGCCGGGGAATGTTCGGGAGCTCGAGAATGCCGTCGAGCGGGCTGTCGCCTTGGGAACGGAGAGCGTTTTGACCGTGGAAAACCTGCCGGAGACTGTCCAGGCTCGACCCGAGGTACGCGACTCCGAGGGGCAACGGGTGGAGGGCACTATGCCATCTGCGGTCTCGGAGTTCACCCCGTCATCCGAAAAGCTGGATCTGGATGCGGTGGTCTCCCGCGTCGAGCGGGACCTGATTCTGGAGGCATTACGACAGGCCGGCGGGGTGCAGAAGAAGGCGGCCCAGCTCGTGGGACTGAGCTTCGAGTCGTTCCGATATCGGATGAAGAAATACGGGATTGATCCGGAAGAAGGGAGGCGGCATCCTTCGGACGGCTGAGGGGGTTTTCAACGCCGAGTGGTGAGATCCCCCAGTTTCGCTGAGAGATAGAGGGGGGTAGAGTCGAGAGCAAATGTCGAGATATTCCTTAGAATCAATTAGTTGCATAATAATGAGCGGCCAGGAGCCTTCTTGGCATAGAGCCTGCACTTCTCCGGAGACAGAGGAGAAACCTTTAACTTACCAAGGAGGGAAAGCATGATGACACGGTACCTGAAACGAGACGAGAAGGGGTTCACCCTGATCGA
>JAPUFX010000008.1 GCA_027293415.1 Candidatus Methylomirabilota bacterium | reverse complement strand
TCGACGGATATCTTTTTCAAGGCTCGGCCCCCCTCGGTCCGCGCGATACCGACCGGCTCCTGTCCTTAGGGGTCAGGGCAGCGGTGGACATGCGGGCCGTGACCCAGCCCCCTCTTCTCCTGGATAGCACCCTCTGGCTCCCCACGACAGACGGAGAAGCCGCCACGGTAGAGCAGCTCACCACGGGCATCCGCTTCATTGACCATTGCCTGAGCCTCGGATGGGGCGTGTACGTTTACTGTCAGGGAGGGATCGGCCGCTCCACCATGATGGTTGCAGCCTATCTGGTAGGCAAGCGTGGGATGGACGTTGATGAGGCTATTGAGGGCATCCAGAGATGCCGGCCGGAGGCCAGTCCATCTCGTCACCAAGTGCAGGCAGCCGAAACGGCTGGCCTCGCTTTCCGTGAAGCGGCCCAAGGGTCCCTCTCCACATGACGTTCTTGCACCCACACGGTCCGTCGTGGTCACGGGTCCCTACCAGCCCTTGCCACCTCTCCGAAAATCCTCTACTCTTCTTCTCCAGGCCAATGCTTGAGCCCGTACAATCCGGTTTTGAGCACTTTCAAGGCCAATAGCCCACACTTCAGTCGAATCGGACTCAGCGGTACCCCCAGGGCCTCGAGCATCTCCTCCATGCTGAATGCCTTGACCCGTTCGAGGGGTGCTCCCTTAATCTTCTCCGTCAGAATTGAGGCCGCTGCCGTACTGATGGCGCAGCCCTCACCCGTGAAGCGGACATCCGCCACACGGTCCTCGTTGAGGCACAGATCGATCCGGATCCGATCTCCGCAGAGCGGATTGTCCTCTTCATGGGTGACATCCGGATTCTCCAAGGTCCCAAAGTTGCGCGGACGCTTGTAATGATCCAGGATAAACTCCCGATAAAAGTCGTCCATGTCCCCAGACCTTATGGATCCCTACGCCCCTCGGTCCCGCCACACGACCCTCCCGTCCCGTGACAGCACCATATGTAACAGAAAGCGCTCACGGACGGCTACTGCCGGGCAGACACGCATATTCACGCGGGGGCAAGACTCGCTGCAGCGATCCGCGACCTTGAGGCTCGAGACAGGAATCGTCTACAGGGGCACCATTGAGGGCGGATTTTTCAGGCGGTCGTGCACGTCATGACTTATGGGACGAGCTGCTTGCCGTGTCCGTCGATGACGATCAAGGCATCCACCGGACAAACAGTGCACGCATCGATCAGTCGTTCCTGTTCGATATCCGGCGGGCTCTCCTTGAACGCGCAGATATTCTCGTCGTCGAACTCGAAAACCTCCGGCGCAACTTTCATGCAGTTCCCGGTGCTGATGCAAAGTGCACGATCAATGCGGATTGTTAGATCGCCTATTTTTCGCTCAACGAAGTCTCCGATGACGATTCCCCTTAGTCCCGGCGCCTGGCTGCCGGTCAATCATCCCCGTATTCCCCCGCTTACAAGAGGCCTAATTCAAGTTTTGCCGCTTCGGACATGCTGGACGGGTCCCAGGGGGGATCGAAGACGACCTCGACTTTGGCATCCGTGACCCCCGGAACCGCTTTCGCCTTCTCCTGCACCTCCCCGGGCAGCGTCCCTGCCGCCGGACAGTTGGGGGAGGTAAGGGTCATTCGGATGTCGATGGCGCCCGACGGATCTACCTTGACCTCGTAGATCAGTCCCAATTCGTAGATGTTCACCGGGATCTCCGGATCAAAGACAGTGTGCAGGGCCTCGATGACCTGGGCCTCGATCACCAGTAACTTGGCGGACGTGATGTCCATACGACCTCCCTTGATTCGTTACGGCAATTTCATCGTCACTTGCGGGTATCATCCTACTCTGTGGAAACGGTCTCCCCTTTCCCCTCGAGCGCGGCCCGCAGTGTATGCCACGCCAGCGTGGCACACTTCACCCGAATGGGGAATTCGCTGACGCCGGAAAACACGGTGAGCTTCCCCAGGTCATCCGGATCGCCGGCCTCACCGGTGACCAAGTGATGAAATTTCTCAAAAAGGACCTGGGCGTCGTCCTTGGTCTTTCCCTTCACACTGTCGGTCATCATCGAGGCAGAGGCCTTGGAAATCGCGCAGCCCGAACCTTGAAAGCCGATTTTGCGAATCACGTCATCCTCCAACTGGAGGTAGACGGTCACGACGTCCCCACAGAGGGGATTATACCCCTCCGCGATCCGGTCGGCCCCTTCCAGCTTCATAAAGTTGCGTGGCTTTTTACTGTGGTCGAGGATGACCTCTTGGTAGAGTTCGCGAAGGTCAGACATTAGCCAAACATCTCAACGGCCTTGTGGATCGCCCCGACGAGCACGTCGATTTCTTCCTTCGTGTTGTAGAAGGCCAGAGACGCCCGGGCGGTGGCGGGCACTCCAAAGCGCTGCATCAGCGGCATGGTACAGTGGTGCCCCGCGCGAATCGCAACCCCGTCATGATTGAGAATCGTGCCGACGTCGTGCGCGTGCACCCCGTCCAGCACAAACGAGATGAGGCTTGCCTTCTCCTCTGCCGTGCCGATGATTCGAACACTCGGGATCGCCGAGAGTGCCTCCGTCGCATACTCCAGTAACCCGTGCTCGTACGTAGCGATCCTGTCCAGGCCAACTCCATTCACGTAGTCGATCGCAGCGCCCAGACCAATCACGCCAGCGATATGGGGCGTGCCGGCCTCGAATTTGTACGGCAGGTCGTTGTAGACGGTCTTCTCGAAGGAGACCGATTTGATCATGTCACCCCCCCCCTGGTACGGGGGCATAGCTTCCAGCAGTTCGGCCTTACCATACAGGACACCGATGCCGGTGGGACCGAACACCTTGTGCCCGGAAAAAGCGTAGAAGTCGCAATCCAGTTCGTGCACGTCCACCTTGAGATGGGGCACCGCCTGTGCCCCATCCACCAGTACCGGCACCCCCTGACGGCGCGCGAGCCGGATTATTTCGTGGACGGGGTTGATTGTCCCCAAGGCGTTCGAAACATGAACCACCGCCACCAGCCGAGTCCGGGGCGTCAGGAGTTTTTCGTACTCGTCGATCAACATCTCCCCGGCGTCACTGATCGGCACGACGCGAAGCACTGCTCCGGTCTGTTCGCAGAGGATCTGCCAGGGGACAATGTTGGAGTGATGCTCCATCGCGGAGATGACGATCTCGTCGCCAGCCCGGATGTGTTGCCGGCCGTAACTGTTAGCCACCAGATTGATGGCCTCGGTGGTGCCGCGCACAAAGATGACTTCTCGCGATTCGGCGGCGTTGATGAAACGTTGCACCTTCTTTCGGCTTTGCTCGTAGGCCTCGGTGCCTCGTTCGCTCAGCTGATGCACCCCACGATGGATGTTCGAATTGTATGTTGCAAGGAATTCGTGCACCGTGTCGATGACAACCTGCGGCTTTTGGCTCGTGGCGGCGTTATCGAAATAGACCAGCGGCTTCCCTTGAACCTTCTCGCGCAGAATCGGGAAGTCCTGTCTCGCCTTGGCGACATCAAAACCCGCTGCCCGGTCCTTGCGGACCTTTGCAGTCACTGTGCTTCCGGGGGTGGTCATCGAACTGCCTCCAAGAGTTTTCCCTCGGGCAACCATTGGGCCACGAGTGTCTCCAGGTACCTGCGGATTGGCTCGGCCTTCATGCGCTCCAGGGTTTCTCCCGCAAAGCCGAAAAGCAACAAGGCCCGTGCGGCGTCCTCGGCGATGCCGCGGGAACGCAGGTAGAAGATCGCGTCCTGGTCAATCTGACCAATGGTTGCCCCGTGGGTACATTTGACGTCGTCGGCGTAAATCTCGAGCTGCGGCTTCGAGTCGATCTGTGCCTCCTGGGAAAGCAACAGGTTCTTATTCGTCTGTTTGGCGTCGGTCTTCTGGGCGTCCTTGTGAACGATAATCCGGCCGCTGAAGACGCCGTGCGACCGCCCATCGAGAATGCCGTGGTAGAATTGCCGGCTGTCGCAGTGCGGACTGGCGTGTTCGACCAGCATAAAGTTGTCCATGTGCTGGCTCCCGGTGGCCATGAACAGCCCGTTGATCAGGCACTCGCTGCCTTCGCCCGCCAGGACCGGGTGCACGTTGTTCCGCACCAGCGCGCCACCGAGCAGCACCGTGTGGGACGTGACATTACTGCTACGGCCCTGCTCCAGCCGGAGGGTCGAGACGCTAAATGCCTGATGGCTCTCGCGCTCGATCATATAGTGGCTCAGCACGCTGTTCTGCCCAACCACCACTTCCGTGACCACGTTCGAGAAATATACGTCGGCGTCCAGCGCAACATAATCCTCGACAATGACCGCCTGGCTGTCTTCATCCATGACGATCAGGTTACGCGGATGAGTCACGATCGGGTCGGCGGTTGCCGTCGACACATACAACAGGCGGATGACCTTTTCAACCACCCTCCCCCGAGCGACGTGCACCAATGCGCCATCGTCCATAAATGCGGTGTTGAGCGCGATAAACGCGTCATGTGCATAGGCGGCGTACCGGGTCAGGTGCTGCTCCAGCACATCCCGGTCATCCTTGAATGCCTGGGCAAGACTCCGCACCGAGACCCCGTGGCCGGGCGACCCTGGAGATGAGAGCGTGGGCGCGTACCGGCCGTTCACGAAGACGAGCTGGATATCCCCCAATCCCGGAATCGCAAATTGTGCTATCTCTCGGGGCGTCAGCTCGACGCGGGAGTCGCTCGTGAGTTGGAAGGCAATCTGCGCGAGCGGTGCTACGTTCGTGAACCGCCAATCCTCGTCGCGGGTGGTCGGGAAGCCCAACTCGGTGAAGCGGGCGATAGCCGCCCGGCGGACAGGCTGCAGCCACCCCTGCCCATTTCCAGCAGTGGCTTTCTCGAAATCAGCAAAAATCTCAGCGTAGTAGTCCCGCTCTTGTGTCACGACACTCACCGACTCTGCTGCCTATGCTTGGGCACCAGCCCTGAGCTCCTCTTCGATCCCGGCGTAGCCCTTCTCTTCGAGCTCCAGGGCCAGCTCCTTCCCGCTCGACTTGACGATCCGGCCGTCCACCAAGACATGGACATAGTCGGGGATGACGTAGTTGAGCAACCGCTGATAGTGGGTGACCACGATGATGGCACGCTCCGGGCTGCGCATATCGTTGACGCCCTTGGCGACGATTTTCAGGGCATCGATGTCCAGGCCGGAGTCGGTCTCGTCCATGATGCAGAGCCTGGGCTCTAAGAGCGCCATCTGGAATATCTCGTTGCGTTTCTTCTCGCCGCCCGAGAATCCCTCGTTGACCGAGCGGTGGATAAGCTTTTCATCCACCCCCAGGAGCTTGATCTTCTCTTTGACCAGGGCAAGGAACTCCATGGCGTCAAGCTCCTCAAGGCCCCGCGCCTTGCGGATAGCGTTGAGCGCGGCCTTGAGGAACTGGGCACTCCCGACACCGGGAATTTCCACGGGATACTGGAAGGCCATGAAGATCCCCCCCCGCGCGCGCTCCTCCGGCGCCATCTCGAGGAGGTTTTTCCCGTCGTACAGGACCTCTCCCTCGGTGACCTCGTAAGTCTCGCGGCCGGCCAGCACCTGCGCCAACGTACTCTTGCCCGAGCCGTTGGGGCCCATGATGGAGTGGACCTCGCCGACGTTCACCTTCAGGTCAACGCCTTTGAGGATTTCGTGGTTGCCCGCTCGGACATGCAGGTTTTTGATTTCAAGCATGGTCGATCCTTTTTGAAGAGTAGTTTGACCCCGTTAGCCGACGCTTCCCTCCAGGCTGACGCCCAACAGCTTCTGCGCCTCGACGGCAAACTCCATCGGGAGCTCGCGGAAGACCTCCTTGCAGAAGCCGTTGACGATCAGGTTGACTGCGTCTTCCTTCGAGATCCCGCGCTGGTTGCAGTAGAAGATTTGGTCATCGCCGATCTTGGAGGTGGACGCCTCGTGCTCCATCTTGGCCGTGGAGTTCTTCACCTCGATATAGGGGAAGGTGTGAGCGCCGCACTTATCGCCAATCAGGAGCGAGTCGCACTGCGTGTAGTTGCGCGCCCCCGTCGCACTCTTGAGGATTTTTACCCCGCCGCGGTAGGTGTTCTGGCCGTAACCCGCTGAGATCCCTTTCGAGATGATGGTGCTCCGCGTATTCTTGCCGATGTGGGTCATCTTGGTGCCCGTGTCAGCCTGCTGGCGATTATTGGTCAGCGCCACTGAGTAGAACTCGCCGACGGAGTTGTCCCCAATCAGCATGCAGCTCGGGTACTTCCAGGTGATGGCCGAGCCGGTCTCCACCTGCGTCCACGAGATATGGGAGTTACGACCGAGGCACTTCCCGCGCTTAGTGACGAAATTGTAAATCCCACCCTTACCGTTCTTGTCTCCGGGGTACCAGTTCTGGATGGTGGAGTACTTGATCGTGGCGTCGTCGTGGGCGATCAGCTCTACCACCGCGGCGTGGAGCTGGTTCTTGTCCCGCATCGGGGCGGTACACCCCTCTAGGTAACTGACATGGCTACCCGGCTCGGCGATGATCAGCGTCCGCTCGAACTGGCCGGTCGATTCGGCATTGATGCGGAAGTAGGTGGATAGCTCCATCGGGCAGCGCACGCCCTTCGGGATGTAACAGAACGAGCCGTCAGTGAAGACGGCGGAGTTCAGCGTCGCGAAGAAGTTGTCGGTGTACGGCACGACCGACCCGAGGTACTTCCGGACCAGCTCCGGATGCTCCTGCGCCGCCTCGGAGAAGGAGCAAAATATAATCCCCAACTCGGCCAGCTTTTCCTTGAACGTGGTCGCCACCGAGACACTGTCGAAGACCGCGTCCACCGCGACACCGGTGAGCATCTTCTGCTCTTCGAGCGGGATACCCAGCTTCTCATACGTCCTAAGCAGCTCGGGATCAACCTCATCGAGACTCTGTAGCTCCTTCTTTTTTGGCGCCGCATAGTAGCTTACGCTCTGGTAGTCGATAGGCGGGTAATGGACGTTGTGCCACGTTGGCTCCTTGATGGTCAGCCAGTAGCGGTAGGCCTTCAGGCGCCACTCGAGCAGCCACTCGGGCTCGTCCTTCTTGGCCGAGATCATGCGGATGATGTCCTCATTCAGCCCGGGAGGTGCAATATCCTGCTCAATCTCCGTCACAAACCCCCACTTGTAATCCTGGCTCACAAAGGATTCGATCGTGGTCGTCGGATCGCTCATGGTTTCTCCCTTTCGAGGCCGTTATCTGTGTCACGCATCTTGGATGCGTATGATTCGTTCTCGTGACGCATAATTACGCTATGACTCTGGGGATTGGGCCTGAAGGACAGGAGGGACGTGGCTAACCATCTTAAGGGTACCATGCAGCACCCCCCCTGTCAACGTATAACTCCTCATAATGGCACGGGTTTGAACCCTTTCCGTGCATCCAAGGAATCCCCGCCACCACCACGCGCCAGCCCCTTCAAAGATGCCTCAATCGCAGGCCCCAGTCTCAGGCCTGGAACGACTGGCCGCAGCCGCAGGAGCCTTTGGCATTCGGGTTTTTGAGGGCGAAGCCGGCGCCTGTCAGGCCGTCCTCGAAATCGATCTCTGTGCCGGCGAGGAAGAGCAGGCTCTTGGGGTCGACCAGCACTTTGACACCGCGCTGTTCGATAACCTCGTCCCCCTCCTGCGGGGTATCGAAGGCGAGCTGATACTCGTAACCAGAACATCCGCCCCCCTTCACGCGGACACGCAGGGCCTGTCCCTCGGCCCCCTCCCGGGCTATCAGGTCTTTCAGCTTTGCTGCTGCTGCTTCGGTAACTGTCAACACCTTGATTCCCTCCTGTCTGAGACTGAAATCATCCTATCAACGCCTCTACGCTCACCCGCCCAGCCAGATTGCCCGCCACCCGGCGGAAGATCGCCGCCACAGGGGAGTCGGGCTTTTCGATGAGGATGGGGCGTCCCACGTCGCCGCCGCGGCGCAGCTCGGGGTCAAGCGGGATCTCCCCCAGAAAGGGGACCTCCAGGCGCTGGCTGGCCTTGCGCCCCCCGCCGTGGCCGAACAGCTCTACCGACTGCTCGCAGTGCGGGCACAGCAGGTAGCTCATGTTCTCGATGATCCCCAGGATAGGGACCTTCAGGGTCCGGAACATGTTCAGGGTCTTGGTGGCGATCTGGACTGCCACCTCCTGCGGGGTCATGACGATGACTGCCCCTGAGAGGGGGATCGCCTGGGCTAACGTGAGGGACGCATCCCCCGTCCCAGGGGGCAGGTCCGCCAGGATGTAGTCGAGTTCTCCCCAATCTACCTCCATCAGCATCTGACTGACCGCCTTGCCGACCATCGGCCCCCGCCAGACGACTGGGGAAGTATCGTCTGGCAGGAGGAAACCGAGCGACATGAGCTTGACCCCGTGGCTCACCGGAGGAATCATCCGCTTCCCCACCACTTCGGGCTGCCGATGCACCCCCATCATTATCGGGATGCTAGGCCCGTAGATGTCCGAATCGAGAAGCCCCACCGATGCCCCGGCCTCGGCCAACGCCACCGCCAAGTTCACCGTCACCGTGGATTTGCCCACCCCTCCCTTGCCACTGCCGACGGCGAGGATGTGCTTGACCCCGGGGATCGGCTCGCGGCCAGCGGGAGGCTTGCGGACGCTGGCCGTGAGATTGACAGTAACCTCCCCCACACCAGGCAGGGTCTTAATGGCCGCCTTCGTCTCCTCCTCCACCTGTTCCCGCATGGGGCAGGCCGGGGTGGTGAGCTCGACGGTCACAGCCACGGCGCCGCCGTCCACTTTGATCTCCTTCACCATGCCGAGCGAGACCAAGTCGCGGTGGAGCTCGGGGTCATTGACCTTCCGTAGGGCGTTAAGGACTGCTTCTTCGGTAATCATGCGTTCCTCAATTCGCTGACGTTACCCGACGGCAAAACCTCACGGCGCGTTATTACTTGCCCTTCCCCGCAGCCGGTGAGACACCAGGATGGTCACGAAAGAACTGCGCATTCATCTCGATGTAGCGTGTCCACTGCTCAGGGGTTCCGCTCTCTTCGAAGATCGCCGTCACCGGGCACTCGGGCTCACATGCCCCGCAGTCGATGCACTCCTCTGGGTGAATGAAGAGCAGTTCCTCCCCATCATAAATGCACTCCACGGGGCAGACATCCACGCATGCTCGGTCTTTCACCCCGATACACGGTTCCGCAATGATGTAGGTCATCCCTTGCCTCCCAACGATAAGGTCCTGTCGTGACCTGAATAATCCGTGCTGCTCAGTTTACCTGGCGAAATGGAAACCCCGCCGGGTGCGCCGATCCGGTCCTTCCCTGCGCCTGCGGATGCTCTCTAGTACACGTTTCTCCACCTCTGCAGGCCCGAGAAATTCCCGTACAGTGTATCCGCAGACATGGCACCGCTTATAGAAATAGGGCCATCCCCACTCCCCACGTTCCATTTTCCCTGTCCGCTTCATTTCCTCAAGACAACACGCGCTCGGAGATGGGGGAGAAACAATCTCCCGTGGATACCGATCTTTTGGTTTCGTGTCTGGATCATATCGGACAATCGTCATCAACAGTACACCCCCCTCGTTTTACTGTAAAGCTCTATACCTCCCGACGGATCCTGCTCCTCGGCCGGATGGACGTTCAAACAGTCTCATTGGGCTTTCTTGGAGAAGGGCTATTTCAGGATGGGCAATGAGCGTGCCACGAGTTTTCCAGGTGGCGCTCTACGTGGGGTCGTTCGCTAAGCTCCCGCCATTTTTGGGATCACCAGGCTCTCGACAGAATAAACAGGCCTTCCAAGGTTGGATCAAAGGCAGGGAGTTTCTGGATGGCAGGGAATTTCTCCCTGGTCAGATGTGGATGTTGTAGCTCACCCAGTTGACTCTTCGTTTCCACGCGCATTCCCCTTCCGACTTCGTGGGCTCTTATAGGTCGTTTTCATCAATTGGGCTGTTCTTGGGTTCTCTTTCAGGACCTTGATGATCAACCCTGTGGCGATTCGTTGATGGAAATATCCCATCCCTTCCCCCGGCAATCTATTTGCGGTATAGAATTCGAAGAGCGCATCGGTCACCGTGGCCACCTCTTCTCGGGGGACGCTTCGTAAATACATTTCACCCGTGTCTCGATCAATCAGGGGCTCCCCTTGATGTCTCCCATCTTCGGTTCCGCCCACTTTGAGCTGGTACCGGTTTAGGCCCATACCAACCCAGCCAATGGTCTTTGTGGCGGGGCGGAAACATTGTCGCTCACACCCGGTGACCCCAATGGACTCTGCCATCTCCCCCCATTTCGGTTCTAATTCGTCAATCAGATACGGTTCGAATGTTTCCGAATCGGTATACGTCAGCTGGCAGGTGTCTCTTCCGACACAGGCGCCGGACAGCAAGCGGAGCCGCGAGTAGGGCCGTCCGTGTCGCATCCCGTACCCGAAACTTTTCAAGTAGGGCTCAAATTCGGACTTGGCGCCCGGCGGAATATTTGTAAACAAGATATCTTGATTGGGAGTCATCATAAGCTGGACGGGATATTTCAGTATGATGTATCGGACCATGGCTTTCAGTCTGCCATTCGGCCCATCGATGATCCGTCCGTTCTCAATGAAGGCCCCGTAGCACAGCTGCCCATCAGAAGGCTGCACCATCCACCCGTGATGCAGATGCCGGTCTCCGTAATCATGATTGGGGTCCGGCGTGTCAAAATCACATCCGCTGACACGGCGGACTTGCTCTCGGAACCAGTCCATGCCCTGCTTTCTCAGGACATATTTCATTCGAGCCCAGTGCCGGTTTTGACGGTCACCCCACTCCTGATGTACCTGCACGATCCCATCCAGGACTTTCAATAATTCGCTTCCTCTTACAATCCCAAAACTTTCTCCCAACGCAGAAAATGTGGGCTTGCCGTTCCTTTCCCCTTGGCTCCCCCCGATATACACCTGGAATCGCGTGACCCCGCCATCTTCCACAATCGGCGCGACTCCGATGTCGTTCGTACGGAGTTCGACACAATTATCCGGAACATACGTCCCCTTTTCCTGATTGAAGTGCATCGCCGAGAAGCCGATCTTGAATTTTCGGTTCAACAAATTGACACCGTACTGGAATTGTTCCTCCGGATCTCGTAAATAGTTCGGATCTATGGCGAAAATTTCAATGAAGGCCCCGCTGGGAAGTCTAAAATATTTTCCCGCCCTCTGCGCCCAGGCATTGGCGTCATAGATTCTTGAGAAGCGCGACACCGGGCATCCCATGACATTCCTGACATTGTCTCCGCACCCATTCAGACTATAAAATCCGGACTCAGCGACCCCCCGCACGACCTCAATCACATGCTCTTTTTTCACCCAATGGAATTGGATGTTTTGCCTCGTGGTAATCCGCAACGACGGACTGCCCTCGGAGTTGATGGTGAAGCGCTCGGATAGTTCGTCGAAGACCATCCACTGTTCCCGCGTGATGGGGCCTCCGCCAGGGATAGTGACCCTGATCATGTACATCCAGTCTTTTTCCTTGCCTGTTTTGGCCCGGTTCCACTCCAGGTAAATGCCATGGGATTTGGCGAGTTGTTCAGACTCCCACGCAAGATCGGCCACAGAAGTATCCCGGAAATCCTGAAAGAGGTTTCCGCGGACCCCGTTTGAGGCAAGCTTGGCGTGTTCGTGCTTGGAAAGTTCCTCAACGGGTGTTCTGAGATTTGGACTGATCTCTTCCATGATGTTGCCTTCACCCGGAGAAATTCTTGTTCTGGGCACTTGCCTGTCGACGAGCCCAACCTTGATTAGTTCTCAGACACCATCCTCGCTGGCCGCTCGGATCCCCGTGATTTCGGATCGCCGGGCTCGCGGAAGGTATGTGGAAGACCGATACTCCTCCTATCCGCAAAGGCAATCGGATGTCGGCTAGCCACCCGCGCGCTGCAGCTCTCCCAAGAGAGAACGGACTGCTTGAGACGCGTCCTCCAGAGAGGCAAAGCTCCGCCCAATGACTTGGTTCCGGACCGCCCGGTAGAGCCAAATGGATTCCTCCTTTCCCCCGGGACACTCAATCTCTATAGCACCGCCGGGAATTTCCTGTTCTGGCCGGGCTACTCCGGCGCCCACCACTTCGAATCGACCGTGGGTCTCCGTCAGTTCGTAGTAAAGACGCCAACGCCCCACTCTGCGGCTCTTTCCCCGTTAGGCACCCAGCTTCAAGGAGATGAGGAGGAGATCACTCGAGCGGTGTCAGTCCTTGCGCCTCTGCATTCTCACGCCGGGGGCAGCAGGGGTCTTCCCTACCGCTCCCGCGGGGGGCGGGGAGTCATAATGGTGGGGTAGAAGCCGTCGGCATGCATCGTCTCCATGTCGTAGACCAGATTGGTCCGACTGAACCCGCCCAGTTCATATTTACCGGTCCACATGGAGATGGCATCAAAGGGGCAGACCTCGACACAGAGGTTGCAGTACATGCAGAGGTTATGGTCGATGATGAACCACTTGGGCCGGCGTGCCTTCCCCTTTCCCTCCCCGCCCAGGTGGATGCAGTTGGTAGGACAGATCCGGGCGCACATGTCGCACGCGGTGCACTTGAGCTCCTTCGAGTCCAGGTCGATGGTCAGCACGTGCTGGTTCAACGCCCGCGTGGGAAGCCGGCGCTTCTCTTCGGGGTACTGGACCGTCACCGCTCGGGTGAACAGATACCGGAGCGTGATCTTCATCGAGAGGATGATGCTCCAGAAGCCCAGCACCACATCACGCAGATATTGCCGCATCTTTTCACCTATTCTTCGAAAGTCCCGGTATTGAGCCTAGGCGTGAGGCATCCGTTCATCGTCGACTGATTCCATCAGCTCATCCAAAAGGGAGTCCACGAACTTTTGGTACTCCTCGTTAGTTTGTCCCTCGATAGGTTTCCGATCGGGTTCAAGGTCTGGGCTGAAGCGGCGGCTGAACTCCCGCCGGGGGATCAACCCCCGTTCAACGAACACCTCAAGGGTTGCCTCCAAGGTCGCGGACATCTGGTTCAGCCCGCCGAACCCTACTTCCAGGTCATTCAATCGCTTTTCGAGCTCATGAAGCTTTGCCCTCAACTTCTGCCGCGTTCCCATTATTCCTCCTCAGAACCTCCATCCGCTGAGGCTTCTGATAGAGCAGGTCCATCCGCGAACGGGGGGAATGTCGTTTAGGACCTTACCTTTCAAGGTAAAACACCCCTCGAGGGCTGCGGCCATCGCTCTTAAGACTCCTGAATCTTCGGAGACCTATTTCTTCCTGCAAACTTTCTGATCAGCCACACGACCGGGTCATAGTAGTCGTCCACGACCCGCTCCTTCAGGGGAATAATGGCATTATCCGTAATTTGAATGTGTTCTGGACAGACCTCGGTGCAGCACCTGGTGATGTTGCAGTAGCCGAGCCCTGCATTGGCGCGGAGGAGCTCGGTGCGAGAATGGGTGTCCAGAGGGTGCATCTCGAGGGCGGCGATGCGCACGAAGAACCGCGGGCCGGCGAAGACTTCCTTCTTGTCCGGATGATCCCGTAAGACATGGCAGACATCTTGACAGAGGAAGCACTCAATGCACTTGTGGAACTCCTGTACACGGTCAACGTCCTCCTGCATCATCCGATACGTGCCGTCCGGATCCGGAGGCCGGGACTGAAACGCCGGGATCGTCTTGGCAACCTCGTAGTTATAGGAGACATCGGTGACCAGATCCTTTATGAGCGGGAACGCCTTCATAGGGGCCACGGTGATGGGTTCGTGCGGGGGGAAAAGGCTCATCCGCGTCATACACATCAGTCGAGGTTTGCCATTGACGTCGGCGCTGCATGAGCCGCACTTGCCCGCCTTGCAGTTCCACCGGACGGCCAAGTTGTTGGCCTGGGTGGCCTGGATGGCGAGGACGACGTCCAGTACCACCATCCCCTCCTCCACGGGGGCGCGAAACTCCTGAAAGCTGCCCTCCGTCGCGTTACCTCGCCAAACTCGCATGGTAACTTCGGTCATGGACTCTCCAAGGGTCTCAGGAACCTCCACACTCATTTCGTACGGAAAAGAGGGGCGTAACGATGGAACTCCGCCTCGTCTCCTCTGTGATCATCCCTGGCGGAGCGGGGTTGGTCGGGGGCGAGGCTGCTTTGCAC
>JAPUFX010000007.1 GCA_027293415.1 Candidatus Methylomirabilota bacterium | reverse complement strand
AAGGGTTCCGTGGCACGGGTTGCTGTGGTGATAATCTGTGCACCCTGGACTGCTTCCCGGATACTGGCTGCTTCGACAACCTCCAGGTTGAATTCCTGCCGGGTACGACTCACGAAGTTGGAACGGCGATCCTTATGGCGCCCAAAGACTCGAATAGATCGAATGGGACGAACCGCTACTACGGCTGCCACCTGCGCCAGTGCCTGTTTACCCGTTCCAATGATGGCAAACTCGCCGGCATCCCGCACCGCCAGACAACGAGTCGCTACTCCCGAGGCGGCCCCGGTACGCAGTTGGTCCAGTGCAAAGGCTTCGATGACCGCTTTCAGATTTCCTGTCTGACTGTCAAACAGGATCACCAGCGGCGTAGCGCCGCCTTCGGTATGCGCCCATGTTTTGGTTCCCACAAAGCCAGCCCGGGGAAAGGCTGCTCCAATGGCGTGCAGCGTTGACCCATTCCAGGCAACATGGGTCTTCACCATATTTTGAGCTTGGCCTTGAGCCTCGGCGAGCAGACCTTTTTCCAGTGCTGCGATGGCCTCGCCCATATCCATCAGGGAAACCACTTCGCCCTCAGAGAGCCAAAGAAACTGAGAAGGCATGGATGGACTCATCCTTTCTTTTCTCCTGAGTATCTATGCATCTATAACTCCATCATCCGAAACACCCTCTCCGCATATGCACAAGAAAGCGTTCGGCTTGACATACCAAAAGTTTTTTGAATAAATGAAAAACCATTGATTTGATAAAATTGTTTGACCATTATAGCAAATGAGCACAAGTCTGTTTCGTAAAGTCAAGGTCGTTCGAGCTTCGGAAAAGGTGATCGGGCAGGTCGAGGAAGCGATTTTTTCCGGTCAGCTGTCGCCGGGCGATCGATTACCCTCTGAACGCGAACTGGCAGAGCGGTTTGGGTTGAGCCGGATGACAGTAAGGGACGCTTTGCGCGTCCTTGAGTCGAAGGGTTTGGTCGAGATCAAAGTGGGCGCGGGCGGTGGAGCTTTCGTCCGGGAGCCCAATTTCGATCCGTTCAGAAATTCACTTTCAGCCATGTTGAAGGCCAAGAAGACATCGCTTTTGGAACTCGCCGAAGCGAGGAAGATTATCGAGACGGCAACGGTCGCATTGGCTGCCCAGAGAGCTACTCCGCAGGATTTGAAGGCACTACGCGAGGC
Organism: Candidatus Methylomirabilota bacterium; assembly: GCA_027293415.1. Lineage (NCBI taxonomy): Bacteria > Methylomirabilota (SeqCode) > Candidatus Methylomirabilota bacterium. The sequence continues at coordinate 2,400 of JAPUFX010000007.1, read as the reverse complement.
TGTTGACTCGGCCAGAAAGGCGCTTAAGGCAGGGGATGTCCACTACATGCCCCACAGCGTAAAGTTCCACCTGGCCCTGGCTGAAGCCTCCAAAAATCACATTCTGAAATTAACTGTGACTTCATTTCGAAGTTTACTCTCCGGTGTGTTCGAAGAGGTTTTGCCGACGCGAGACATGGCTGAGCGAGCTATCAAAGATCATGGGGCGATCTACCGTGCCATCCAGAATGGGGATAGTGCTCGAGCACGCAAGGTCATGGAAGAGCACCTGACCTATTTTGAGAAGAAAGTTCAAAGATTTCAGGAGACGTCAAGCATCCTCGGCTGAATTTGTGGATCATCTGCGGCTCCTGTAAGTGAATCCTACAAATTAAGGCGCCTACGGTCATCACATCCTGACAAGGGAGGCATTGTAATGGCGACAATTACTGAGAAAGTGCCTGTGAAGGAAGAACAAATCGGTACGCTCCGGGGTATGCTGGACTGGTTGAAAGCCGAAGGGAACCTGCTTGAAACTGACCAGGAAGTGGATCCCGATCTGGAGATCACCGGCGTTCAGAAAATACTCGACGGTAGTCTTCCCATATTGTTCAACCAGGTGAAGGGTTACCCGGACTTGAGGGTCGTCACAAACCTGTTTGCCAACATGGATATCCTCGACCGCTTTTTTGGCTGGGAAAATCCGACAGAGCGCACCCGCAAACTCGCTTACGCGCTTACCCATCCCATAGCGCCAGTGGAAGTCTCTCAAGATGAGGCTGCCTGCCAGGAAGAAGTGATCACCGACGACCTCGAGGTGAACAAGTATGTGGTACCTATCCGGCATACGGCGCTGGAGTCGGAACTCACCATCGGAAGTGGTAATAGTGTAGTCGTCGGCGAGTATTTCAAGGGGGGAAGTCACATTGGTTACAACCGCATGAACGCCCGCTGGGGCAACGTGTGCACCTTTCAGGCTGCCCCTGGGTCTCACATGTGGCAGGTGATTACCGAACACTACAAGGACGAGGAACCCATACCGTTGACCATGTGTTTCGGTGTCCCACCGGCAGCCACGCTGATCGCTGGCGGTGGATTTGACTACGTCATTCTCCCTCGGGGTGGAGACGAGTTGGGCGCCGCGGGAGCCGTACAGGGTTTCCCGATGGGCATCGTGAAAGCGCGCACGGTCGATGCCTGGGCGCTGGCGGATTGCGAAGTGGTTCTGGAAGGCCTGCTGTATCCCAGAGACAAGCGGTGGGAGACGGCTGAGGCAGAGGAAGCCGGCGAACAGGGCAAATATCCATTCCACCCCGAGTGGGCTGGCTATATGGGCAAGGCCTATAAGGCTACGACCTTCCATGTGACCGGGATCACCCGGCGCCAGCGTGCCAGCAGGCCCATCATTTTTGCCCTGGGTGTCCACATGCTGGATTGCCACAACATTGATTCGACGGTCCGGGAATCGGCCATTTTCGAGCTTTGCGAGCGACTTCAGCCCGGTATCATCCAGGACGTCAATATACCGTTCTGCATGACCGACTGGGGCGGTTGCATCCTTCAGGTCAAGAAGCGGAATCGGATCGAAGAGGGTTGGCAGCGCAACTTCTTGACGGCCACCTTAGCCTGTAGCCAGGGTATGCGGCTGGCCGTTGCCGTGGATATGGATATCGACATATATTCGATGGATGACATCATGTGGTCTCTGACGACGCGAGTGAATCCTCGTACCGATATCCTCAATCCACACCCGGGTGGGATTGGTCAGACCTTCCAACCCCAAGAGCGGATGACCGCGGGCGAGAGTGAATGGACCGCTTCAAATACCCGTTTTGAGGGTGGAATGGGTATTGACGCCACACTGCCGTACGGTTTCGAGAAAGACTTTCAGCGGCCCGTTTATCCCATTGACCGCGTTGATCCGAAAAAGTTTTTTGAAGATAAGGATATCGAACGGGCGAAGTCCGTGATGCAGGGTTGGGTGGTATCGTTGTCTCGAACCGGTCGCTAGGCCGGATTATGCATAGGTTCTTGTCACGAAGGGGTGAAAGCGCCGGCCTGACAAGGCGCGTGACCCGCAAGCGGGTGCCCCAGGCCCCCGCAAACGTACTGTAGGGTACGTTGAGGAGGCCGACGGAGTGCAACGCTGGCAGGACGGATGATTTCGCCGCTGCAGTAGAGAATTTATGCATAATCCGGGCTAGGCCCGATAGCAAGCATTTGTCGGTCCCCTCGTTGCACATACCGCGATTTCCAGGGCGACTGGGAACGGGAGGAACCTTTGTTAGCACCCTATCGTGTGCTCGACTTGACGGACGAGTCGGGTTTTCTGTGCGGAAAGATCCTGGCCGATCTGGGCGCCGATGTCATTAAAGTTGAACCCCCTGAAGGGGATGCGGCCCGCCTGATAGAACCTTCCCC
>JAPUFX010000006.1 GCA_027293415.1 Candidatus Methylomirabilota bacterium | reverse complement strand
CGGCCAGGATGCGAAGGTCGCCGCGAATCGAGAACTGGGGACGCTCAAGGCGCTCATTAACCAGTGTAAAACGTGGGGGATATATGCTAGCGAGAATCCCGTCGCGAAAGTCCGCTTCTTTCCGGAGCCGCGGGGCAAAGAGCGGATTGTGACGCCGGACGAGGAGGCCACACTGTTAGCGGCAGCGAAGGAACCTTTGCGGACCGTGATTCTGACCGGCCTCTATGCTGGGCTCCGGGTCGCATCCGAGGCGTTGACGTTGCGGTGGGCCGATGTGGATTTGGCGCGTCGTGTCCTCACGGTCCAATCGGCCCATGCCAAGTCCGGAAAGCGCCGGACCGTCCCGATCAATACCGTCTTGCACGACGCCCTGAGCCGGTTGGCGGAGGGGGCCGGACCCGAGGATTTCGTCTTTCGGCACCGTAATGGGCGCCGGGTGCGGGAGATGGCGTCCAGCTTCACGCGGCTGTGCCATCGCCTCGGGATCGTGGACGTGACGCCCCATTGCCTGCGGCATACCTTTGCGTCGCGCTTGGTGATGGCCGGGACGGATCTCGAGACGGTCAGAGAGCTTGGAGGCTGGGCGAACCTCTCGATGGTGCAGCGGTATGCCCACCCCAGCCCACAACACAAGGCGGATGCTGTCGAGCGGATTGGGCAACCGGGGCGAGACATTAAGCCGACAGCGGAAAAGGTTGTGCCGCTAACTGCCCTCCAATAGAGCACTTGCTGGCTTTGCCCGGATGGTAAACGATCACCAAGTTACTTGCTTTCGTCACGCCGAGGTCCGGGCGCCGGACAAGCACGGCAGGCTGTGAAGGCGGTCTAGGTATTAAGAGAGCCCCCCCTCCGGATCGCGTCGGTAAAAGCCGGCAAACCACGGGCTACGTCTGTCATGCCTCATTCGTTACTTAAATAACTACTTTAAGCATTTTACCATTATCATTGGAATTAAATACTTTTTGTTGACAGCGTGAAATCCGTCTCCGACGTCTGCTTGCCCCCCTCATGCATCAGGCCGGGCGGATCGGGGCCTACCTCGAGACCTCTTGATCCTTTCCGACTACTTAGATATGCTGACGTGGTTCCAGGGCACAGGTCGTTCCGCTCGATCTGTAGGTGCCAGAGAGTCTAGATAGTCAGAAATGGAGGCGAGAGAATGGAAAAGGCCACTTTTGGGGCAGGCTGTTTTTGGGGGATAGAAGCAGCGATTCGCAAAATTGAGGGGGTCGCATCTACGACGGTCGGGTACGCTGGTGGATCTTTCAAAGACCCGACATATGAGGACGTGTGTTCTGGCAAGACGGGACATGCCGAAGTCGTGCAGGTGGAATACGACCCATCCAAGGTGTCTTACGAAGAGCTTCTACGAGTGTTCTGGAATATCCACGATCCAACGACGCTGAACCGACAGGGACCAGACATCGGCACGCAGTACCGGTCTGCGGTATTTTTTCACAATCCAGAGCAGGAAGCTGCTGCGACCGCGTCGAAACAGAAGCTTCAAAGCAGCGGTCGTTACCAAAAGTCGATTGTGACTGAAATCACGCCTGCGTTGGAGTTCTATCGCGCGGAAGATTATCATCAGCAGTACTTCGAGAAGTGCGGAATACCTCACTGAAAAGAAGGTTCAAAGACTCACTCCAAAACGTCCCTCTGTACCAGCGGATATATGCCGTTGTTCGTCACATTCCACCCGGCCAGGTAGCTACCTACGGCCAGGTTGCCAGAATTGTCGGCAGATGTGCGGCCCGTGTCGTCGGCTATGCGATGGCTGTGCTTCCCTGTGACACCGATGTTCCCTGGCATCGGGTCATCAATGGCCAGGGCAGGATCAGTCTCAGAACGAGCGGGAACGGCAGCACTGAACAACGCCGGTTGCTGGAGGCGGAAGGAGTTTGCTTCAACCATCAAGGACGTGTGGATTTCAACGAAGTCGGATGGTTCAGGCAGTGAGGGGATCACCAAAACGCCTGGAGGTGATGATGAACCGTAAATATATATTCTGTATCGCAACCGCAGTTGGCTTCCTGCTGTTGACCGTGGGATCCGCTTTGACTGAGACTCCGAAAGGCAAGCAGAGAGGAGGCAAGCCCATGGTTGTTTTCTCAACAACATTAGGAGAGGTAACAATTGAGCTTTATCCCGACAAAGCTCCCATTACTGTCGAGAATTTCCTCGCGTACGTAGATGCCGGCTTCTACGATGGAATAATATTTCACCGCGTCGTTCCTGGATTTGTGATCCAAGGCGGGGGCTTTACCGAGAACATGGAGCAAAAGTCAACCCGCCCGCCTATCAAGAACGAGGCGGACAACAGTCTCAAGAACGAGCGCGGCTCGCTTTCAATGGCGCGCACGAGAGATGTCAATAGCGCGACCTCGCAGTTTTTCATTAACCTCATAGACAACGCGTCCCTCGATCACGGGACCCGAGACTTTGGCTATGCTGTATTTGCGAGGGTGGTTGTGGGGATGGACGTGAGCGACAAGATCGCCGCCGTACGAACGAGCAATCGCGGCATGTACCAGAACGTCCCCGTCCAGCCGGTTGTAATCCAATCGGCACGCCGTAAGTGAGTTGGATCGGAGGCACGTTTTGAGGCAGGATAGGAGATTCGCCGGAAGACTGAGCGATGAGTATCGCTTATTAAAGCATGCGTATCCACATTATGAAAAATTGGAGGAACGGGTTGAAGATGGGAAGTATGACCTTCTGAAGGAATAGGTCCTGCACAATGTCGCAGATCAAGCGCCCGATAGGGTGGTGAGAGAAAAAGAGTCAATCCAACGCATGGAAGAAATTGGATGCGCAGGGGTGAGGATTCTCCATCGTGAAAATATGGAGGCGGTAATAGTCGCAACGAAGCCGAGATACTATAGAGGGAGTGAGGAAACCAGTAGCGTACGCAGGTACAGCGTCAGGGCAGAACCTGGAATGTACCCGCTCGCTACCGGAGAGAAAGCGCCGGCGACCCGGCTTGCTGAGTATTCGTGCTTGCGAGCTTCGACAAGGCAGCTGTCGCCTCCGCATTCAGGCCCACCCATTTGATACTGTGTCGGTAGCGTCCACCCTTTGGATGCACCTCGGCCCCGACGACTTGCGCCCGTCCTTGGAAGTTCATGCCCGCGATCCGCATGAAGACTTCGACCCGACTGTACAGCGAAAAGCGTTCGGGGATCCAGACCTGCGCCCCACCCGTGCTCACATCCTCGGTTTCACCGGTCACCGCTTTAGAGGGATCTTCTCCATCCAAGAGGCGACATCCGACAGGCACGACGAGGGGGACGCGGCACTGGCGGCGGGCATCACCTCGGCGGCTCGGGGGGCAAAATGCGTCAAGGGTGACCGCCTCGCCAGCCTCCATGGCCGTCGCCTCGGCGAACGATGGAAGATGCACCACCGCCTGCCGGGCAAGTTGGTCCTGCGCCTGCTCGAGCATGCGAAGAAAATCTGGAAGCATCTCAACAGGCAGGGCAATTGCTTCTGTCCCTGGCAGGGACTCTTCACCTGGGCGGTGAGAGCGACGGTACACCCGTAGTTCGACATGGGGTATCCCGTTGACCTCCCGGAGAATCGCGCAGATCTCCTCACACTGACTGCGGCTCACCTGACCTAATTTCTTCTTCTTCACAGTATTCCCTCCTATTTTACAGACCGCGATGGCGGCCTGCATGCCCGGATCGCTTCTTCGAAAGGCGTCTTTTCCGCCTGTCACATGCTGAGGTAGCTCCGTCAGCACTGCCTGGCTCACCCAGATCGTGACCGGGCCGCCTTTGCCGTACGAGCGTAGTCACTCCGGTTGCTAACCATTGGTAGAGGCGGACCATTTCTTTCCGCATGGCTGAGGGCAGTTGGGGCATCTTCTGAGCGCCCCAACAGCTTGGACAAGGGGTGAGATCGTAACGCGGGTTGGTCCCTCCAATGCACGTCTGGCATTCCATGAATTCCTGGATACCCATGGGTCTTTCGCTCCAATCCCACTTGGGGGGTAACGGATTGATGGTTCCAATTCTCCTTACAGGGGATGTGGCAATCTCTATGCCAGGGCCTCAGGGCTGGAAGCATGGAATATTAAAGGAGTTACGAGGTGGAGATCTCTGGTCGCCGGTGACGATTTTTGAGCGGCTGCCGATAAATGGACAGTCATTTTGGCGCGTTCGTCTGGACGGCTGTAACCCCGGACGTACACGAGCCGGCAGGCTGTAGAGGCCAGCGGGGGAGGGGTCTGATGGGGTCGGTCTGGTGATTGAATCAGTGGCGCAAAACCTGGGGGGGGGAGGCTGGTGAATCAACGAAGATTTTTCCACCGTCGGTGCATCCAGAACCACTGCTCGGGATGACGGAGGATCAACCTCTCGAGTGCAGCATTGTAGACACGCGTATTCGCTCGGATCGCCTCGTCAGGATCGTCGCACTCGACCACCGGAAGAGCTTCCTCGAAGCGGAGCACGTGGTGGCCATCCGGCTCGCGCCAGGTTGCGGCCGGGACTACTGGGCTTCCGGTCGCGAGCGCGATCGTAGCGAGGCTTCGGAAGGTTTTGGCTTTGTGCCCGAAAAACTCCACCTCCACACCGTCCCTGCCTCCGGCGTGCTGGTCGAAAATGAACACGATGACATCCTGGGCGGCGAGCCGGTCCAAGATGGCCTCAAGTGCGCCCTTCTTGGGAAGGACTCCGAGGCCCGCGCGGCGGAACCGCCCGGTAACGAGGGCGTCGAGCCAGGGAGGGTGAAGGGGTTTCCGGGGTATGTGGAACCGACCACGGTATTGCGGAAAGTTTGCCATCCCCGCGACGGTGGTCAGTTCCCAGTTTCCAAGGTGGGCAGTGAGAACGAGGACGCCTTTACCCTGTTCATGTGCGCGAAGAATTGCATCAACGTTTTCTACCCGGACGAGCGCAGCCCGTCGCGCCATAGAGAGCCAGGAATACCCGATGAACTCGACCAGAAAGCGGCCCATGTGACCGTAGAAGGCTTGTGCGAGCCGCACGATTTCACTCTCGGGCACTTTCCCCCCAAAGACGAGACGCAGATTCGAGAGGACGACCCGGCGGCGGATGGGGAGGAGGTAATAGATAATCTTGCCAACGAGCGGGACGTGGGTCTGCAGAGGGTCGGTCACCACGAGTGCGGACGCGCTCGCGTCATGGTGCGTGAGCGAGAGCGCAATCGCCTTCAGGCGATAACGGTCGAGCAGTGCTTGAGCCATCTGGCTGGGGACGATACGGGGCGCACCGTAGCCGTCCTGTGCGACGACAAAGTCCGCTGGACCAATTTGTCCGAGCGCGGTCTCACGGGGAAAGAGTTTCAGGCAGGCCTCCTTGGCAGCGAACCGCGCCGCGATGCTAGCCACTCGACCGGCTCCGTCACCCGCGTCTTTGAGTTCTTCCGCGGAAAAGATCCGCAAGAGGTCCTCCCTGTGGGTCTCGCGAAGCAACCGGTCTATGCGCGAGAGATCCACAGAGTCGATACCACAGCGTGTGAGCGGAACAGATGAGTCCATTAGTTGTCTCCTGCGCTGGCTGAGGCTCGGAGGAGCAACGCGGCGTCCGTCCCGGCAAAGCCTCGGCTGAGAACGAGAGCCACATCGCTCCGTGGCGGTTGGGGCATCGCCGACGCGGCCAGGTGTTTGCAGGCCGGGGCAAGGTCCCGAAGGGTCGCGATGCCGGGAACCTGCCAGTGACGCAGCGAGTTGAGGGCCAGGACGGTATCAATGATGCCGGATGCGGCTAGTAGGTGCCCAAAGGCCCATTTAAAGGACGTCACCGGCGGAGTCGTCGTACCAAAGATACGCCGAAGTGCCAACGCCTCTGATGCGTCCGACATCGGCGTGCCGTTTCCGTGGGCCACTACCATGCCGACCTCAGCGGTACCAATCCCAGCATCGTCGAGCGCCTGGGCAATAGCGCGCGCAAGCCCATCCCCGTCCCCGCGGACCGAGAGCAGCCCTTCGGCCTCCGTCACGCAGCCGCTTCCGAGAAACTCCCCGAGGACCTTCGCGCCGCGCGCATGCGCGGCAGACTGCGTTTCGAGGACCAGTGCCCCGGCACCTTCCCCTAGGATACTCCCGCTATGCCCGGCGTCAAAGGGCCGAATCGTGTCCGCGGCGAGGAGGCCGAGCGCATGGTAATGGAGGATAGTCTCCGGCTCGACCGGCGAATCGTGTCCGACCGCGACCGCCTGGTCTGCCTCGCCCGCACGAAGGGCCGCCGCCGTCTCGACGATCGCGAGCGTCCCGCTGACTCCGTGGTTGGTCACGCATCCATTGGGTCCCTTGAAGTTGTATTGGATTCCAACGTGGCAGAGGACATTATTGGGGAGGACGCGGAGCAGCCACATGGGGTTAACGGTTCCGGTCAGTTCACGACCGAACGCCCCGAGATCCCCCGCTGCGTCGGTGAGAAGCGGGAAGAAGTCATACTGGTCCTGATACGTGCTGCCGCCCGACCCGACGTAGACTGCGGTGCGGTCATTGAACAGATCGGTTCCGGTCGGATCAAGAGCATCTCGGTACGCAACGAGTCCAGCGCCCTCAATCGCCTTAGCCGCGGCATACAGCCCGAGGAGATCGGTGCGGCGGACAAGCTTGTGGAGCTTTCGATCCTCCACTAGTGCTCGCGGGTTGAAGTCAGCTATCTCTCCCGCCAGCTTGGACGGCCAGCTTGCCGAGTTCCACTGCTGGATTGGCGCAATCGCAGATCGCCCAGCCCGCGCTGCGTCCCAGATCTCGCCAGGTTCCTTGCCCGAGGCGCAGATGGCGCCCTCGCCGGTTACCAGCACCTTCGTGCTCATGTACGAACGTCCTCAGGGTTCCGAAAGACGATGCAATTGTTTGACCCGCCAAAGCCAAACGAGTTTGAAATCGCAACACCCACTCTCCGGAGGAGCGGTTGGTCGCGGACGAATTCGAGATCGCAGTCGGGGTCCAATTCGCGCAGGTTCGCGTTGGGCGGAAGGATTCCATGATGGATCGCCAGGGCGCAGATCGCGGCCTCGACCGCCCCCGCTCCGGAGACGAGGTGTCCCATAAGACTCTTTGTTGAGCTGACCCCGATACGATCCGCATGCCGGCCGAACAGCGCCCGGACCGCTACACACTCGCTCTGGTCGTTCATGGGCGTCGAGGTTCCGTGGGCGTTCAAGTAGTCCACTTCGTCTGGCCGCGCGCCGGCACTTGCGAGGCTTTGGCGGATCGCCTGGATGGGGCCATCACCTGATGGATGAGAATCGGTGATTCTGTAGCTGCTGAGAGAGTTGCCGTCACCTGCAAGCTCGGCGTAAATTCGTGCCCCGCGCCGTTGGGCCGCACTCCACTCCTCTAGAACGAGGAACCCGGCTCCCTCGCCGAGCACGAAACCGTTTCGGGTCCGGTCGAACGGCCGGCTCGCATGCTCGGGCGTATCATTGTCAGGTGAAAGGGCGCCGAGAAGACAGAATGCCGAGAGCCCGACCGGGTTTACCATCGAGTCAAAGCCGCCGGCGAGGACAAAGTCCGCGGTCCCTCGCCGTATGAGCTTCAATGCCGTTCCGAGCGCCTGCCCCCCCGAGGCGCACGCTGTGTTCACCGAGGTCGCGTAGCCGCGGATCCCGAAATGGCGGAGGATGAGCGAGAGTCCGGCATTCGCTTGACTTTGGCAGAAGGCGATCGGATCCGCGGCTGTCACCCCCGCGGCACCGAGTCGCTCGGAAGAGAGAGACCCATTCTCGGCAAAACGCTGATGAACCTCTACGAGTTTCGCGAACTCAACCCCCATCATCCCGCTGCCGACGGCGCAGCCCCAGCGCGGTGCAGTGCGACTCTCAGGCCGGATGCCGGCGTCCCGAATTGCTTCCTCGGCCGCGGCGAGTGCGAAGCTGTGATACCGGTTCGCGAACTTGAGGAGCTTGCGGTCCTCGATTGCGGTTCGTGGATCGAATTTCTTCACCTCCGCAGCGATCCGGACCGGAAAGCCGCTCGCATCAAAGCTCGAAATCCGAGCAACCCCGGTACGACCAGTTAGGAGAGCTTCCCAGGTGGTTGCAATGTTGTTGCCGAGCGGAGTCACGACTCCGAGCCCGGTGATCGCTACGCGGCGTCGTTCTCCTGTCACGATGTCTCCAACAGGCTTACTTCCACACGGGCGGTTGATACCCGTTGACCTTCGACCTCCGCGGCGAGGCCGATCTCGGTCGAGGCCCGGCTTGTCGTCAAGACCTCGGCATCAATCTCTAATGCCTGGCCCGGATGCACGAACGAGCGGAGTTTCACATTGTAGATGCGCGTCGGCCTGAGGAGCGGTCGGACGCTTGGGTCAACCGTTTCTGCGGCGAGGCTGGCTGCAAGTCGTGTCTTCGCATCGAGAAGAAGTGTTCCCGGAAAGACCGGCTTCCGCGGGAAGTGGTCTGCAAAGAACGGGGCCGACACGGGGACCACCATTTTCGCGCGAAGCCGCTTGCCGGGGTCGCGGTCAATGAGGGTGAGGCGCGGCGTCAGCGCGGCGTCACCAGAGAAACCCTGGAGGGCTGCCTCTGCCCCGCAGAGCAATTCAAAGCGTCTGCGCACGGCTATGGGGTCATCGAAGTCCTCCATGGGAAGCATCGGACCCACGCACCGGCTCAATTCAATGATCGGCACGTCCCCAACGAACGCCCATCCGTCGTAAAGGATCGAGTCAGCCTCACAACTCTCAAGGTCGACTTTGAGGTCGAGGATTGCACCCGGAGCAGCCATTTCCTTGAACTTCACCTCGCCGGCGATCCCGGCAACCGGCCGGCTCCGGAATTCCACCTTTGCCATCGCCACCCACGCCGCGAGCTGTCCAACCGCTTCAGCCACGAGGCACGGGGGCAGATCTGAAAGATCTCCAGGGATAGCGAAGCAGCCGCGAGCCCGCGTTCCCGGTTCGATCTCAGTTATCCGATCAACTAGTGAGAACGCCATTCCTCTACCATTGCCATGCTTGGGCATAGAACCCATGTACGGCGTCGCGACGCAGGTCACATCCGGGGTGCGGATCTACGACAACAACCGGCGGGCCGCAGGTTCCAGCTCCCGTGGCTTGAAGCCGCACGCGCGGGGCTCCTCCTGGTTGGACTGGCGTGTCGAATCTCCTAGCCAGCCGGGGACTTCGCGCTCTGCTTTTGGGCACGTATGACGAGTTTGCAAAAGGTTTCCACGGTAAAAAGCAGCGGAATATCGCGGACCTTGAACGGAGTGCGGAAGCGCTCTCCGGGAACCTCGTTCAAGTGTTCCTGTAGCCGTGTAAAGCCTACCTCCGTCAGGAAGCCATTTTGCTCGAAGTCTGCTTCCGAGAGGGTTCCACGGGCGTCCTCGAGGATCTTTCCTCGTGGAATTTTTACCTTGAACTGCCGTTCGAGGCGGTACACGATATCAAGAAAGTCAATCGACTCTGCGTCGAGCTCCTCCATCAGGGGGGCGCTGAGCGGCACCTCATCGACATCGCGTCCCAAGGCTTCCGCAATGGTCTCCGATACCTTCGGATACACATCCGAGATCTCGTCCTTTGTTATGGCATCCGGCATGTGTTCACTCCATTTTGAATCCGCCATCGACGTGGAGGATCTCTCCAGTGATGTAATTCGCGTATCTCGAAGCCAGGAACATAATCGCGTGGGCAACCTCTATCGGCGTGCCAAGCCGCCGGAGGAGGATGCGCGACTTGACTTCTTCGGGTGCCAGCTCGACGACCTCTCGCGACATGTCGGTTTCGATGACCCCGGGAGCCACGGCGTTTACTGTGATTTTTCGCGGCGCCAATTCTACCGCCAGCGCCTTGGTCAGCGCATTGATGGCCCCTTTACTGGCCGCGTAGTTTGTTTGCCCTCGACCACCCTTCTCAGCGGAGACCGAACTGACATTAATGATCTTTCCCGCGCGACGCGAAATCATGTGTGGGATCACCGCGCGCGTGACGTTAAAGACTCCGGCGACGTTCGTGTCGAGGACGGTTTGCAAATCATCGTCCTCGAGCATCGCCAAGAGGTTGTCACGGATAACCCCGCTGTTGTTGACGAGCACATCGATGCGGCCGCAGCGTTCTGCCACCTGCTCGACGGCTGCCTCACACGCCTTACGGTCACGGACATCGACCTGATCAGCTGTGATCCGCTGCCCCGCGGCACGCCCACTGGCGACTATTTCATTGGCCATCTCGGTGCTGTTGCGGAAGAAGAAGGTGACGTCAGCACCTTGCGCCGAGAAAAGGTCCACGCATGCGCGCCCGATGCCGCGGGTCCCGCCGGTAATGATCACCGCCTTGTCTGCAAGTCCGGAGGCTTGGAGCAACATCATCCCTCAGCCTGATATTGAGAAACCGCCATCTACAACCAGCGTGTGACCGGTGACCATTTCGGCCTCCGGGAGACAGAGAAGGTAGACTGCGCCTGCCACATCGTCGGGCGTGAGTGCGCGCCGGGCCGGCGCGCGTTGCAGGAAAGAGTTCAGCAACTCTTCGCGGTTTGGGAAGAACTTCAGCGCATTGGTGTCTACCGGTCCCGCGCTGACCGCGTTCACTCTGATGCCGAGTGGCCCGAGCTCCTGTGCCAGAGTGCGCACGAGCGACTCCAGAGCCGCTTTCGAGGCTCCGATGAAGCCGTAGCCTGGTATCGCGTGGTTTGCACCGAGGCTGGACAAGGCGATAATGCGCCCCCCCCGTGGCATGAGCGAGACCGTGCGTTGCGCAAATAGGTTTAGGGCCAATGCGTTGGTCTCCATACACCAGCGCCAATGTTTGAGGGTCATCTCGAGCGCAGGCTTCAGCACGCCGGTCGCGGCATTGCTGACCAGAATGTCGAGGTGGTCGAACTCCTGCCGGAAGGCGTCAATGACCTCATCGACGCTTTCGGGGGTGGCGACATTGCCCTGGAGCGCGCACGCGCGCCTGCCCAGGCCTTGAATTTCTTCGCACAGCGACTCGGCCTCGTCGTGACTGTTGTAATAGTTCACCGCTACATCAGAACCTGCTGAGGCCAGTTTCCAAGCGATCGCGCGGCCGATGCCACGGGACGCCCCGGTAACGAGCGAAACCTTACCGGTGAGGGGTGACGGCATTGTCCTCTCCGCTAATGTAGTAACTTAAAGAAGCTTGCCAAAGAGACTGTCCGGGTTGAACCTATCCAGTCCAACAGACATGCTTACCACAGGCCAGGGGGGGCGTCAAGGCCCTATACACTATACAGAGGGGGAAGGCCACCTCATACGCAGGGTCTCAACGGCAAGCCGGCCCCTCCGTGTGCTGGTGTCGGAGCCCTCTCTGGGTGTGCTGAAGGATCTGGCCCCACCATGGAGGCCTGCCGTCGCCTTCATGCTCGTGATATACTCTGGCGAAGCATGATTCGCCGCTCGTATTCGGGGACCGAAAATCAGAAATGAGACATTGGGTAAACCCGCAAGTTGGGCGAGGGGATGAGTTAAGGTGCTACGGCTTGTGCCAGGAGGACGTCGGCAATGGTGTTCCGTTGTCCTGCGGTGGACGGTCCTTTCAGTTGTGTTGGTTGGGAGCCAAAGCTGCATGATAGATATGCCCAAGAGTTCTTATACAGGTCCCTTTCAACCACTATCTGAAGACGAGGTGCAAGTGCGCGACCGCCTCGAGAGGCACGTATCGATGCTCGCAGGCGAAATTGGAGAGAGAAATATCTGGCATCCTCAAGGGCTAGAGGCTTCGGTTGACTACATCGAAAAAGTATTGGGGGATTCAGGATATCAAGTCGAGATGCAAGAATACAAGGTCGAAGGTAAACCCGTAGCGAATCTTGAGGCTGAACGGATTGGAACATCTTTAGCCGGAGAAATTGTTGTCGTCGGTGCTCACTATGATTCAGTGTTTGGCACTCCCGGTGCGAACGATAACGCTTCGGGGGTCGCTGGGCTCCTTGAAATTGCACGCCTCCTTGCCACTGAGGAACTTTCTCGAACAGTACGGTTCGTAGCGTTCGTCAATGAAGAGCCCCCATTTTTCTTGACGGGGGACATGGGGAGCCGCGTGTATGCATCCAGATCACGTCGACGGGGAGAGGACATTGTGGCAATGCTCTCGATCGAGACGATCGGTTATTACTCGGAGGTTTCGGGAAGCCAGCATTACCCTTTCCCTTTCAGCTATTTTTATCCCACTACCGCCAACTTCATAGGTTTTGTCGGTAATTTTTCATCGCGCCGTTTAGTCCGTCGTGCCATAGGAACGTTTCGTGAACATACACGTTTCCCTTCCGAGGGTTTAGCCGCTCCTGAGTGGGTTACCGGGGTAGGGTGGTCGGATCATTGGTCTTTTTGGCAGGAAGGGTATCCGGCTATCATGGTTACTGATACTGCTCTGTTTCGCTATGACCACTATCATACCCCGCAAGACACGCCGGAGAAGCTTGACTATGCTCGAACGGCGCGAGTCGTTTCAGGGCTCACCCGAGTCGTTGCTGATCTTGCCGGCAGTTAACACGGGTGCTGCTGCCTGACATCCTTTGAGGCAGCCGTCCACCTGACTTCGGACCTGCCTCGCTCACCCTTTGATCGTCATGAGTTGCAAACACCCTAAAAGATCACATGCCCTCCTCCCAATTTGCCTTTCCCTCCTTTTGACTGCTTGTGCCACCATCCCTAAATATCCCGCGAAGGGTAGAGTGGCGGACCAGTATATATCCACAACCGTAGACTCTGAGATTACGAGGTATTATCTCGAACAATATCTACAGAACAAGGGGACAAATCCACAGTACGATCAGAAGATAAACGAGGCACTTCAGGTGTGGGACGAACGGCCACTCGATACCGATAACCTGAAACGCGTCACCACACAGTTCTCTCCAGACTTTGCGACACTCTATTTCGTTTCCCGAATCTATATAAATCCCGAAAATCGAATCGCGCAACAAGCATTTCATTCACACGTTATGGCCTTAAGAACCCAGCGCGTAACTGAGATATTCCACATCGATGAAAAGTTTACATCGTATCTCATTGTTTTCGTTCCGGGATATGCATACAAGAGGGATCCCATTACAGGGGCTGATTTTGCCTTGCAGCGCCGTGTTATGGGCCAAGCAGGACTTGAGACACTATTAGTCAAAACTGATGAAATCGGAACAATCGAAAAGAATGCCTCAATCCTCGTAAATGAATTGACACGCTTAGAAAAATCACACGACAAAATAATTTTGGTAAGTACCAGCAAGGCCGGACCGGAAGTCGCACTGGCTATCGGAAAACTTATGACGGCAGAACAATTAACGCATGTAAAAGCATGGATCAGCATTGGTGGCCTCTTGAGGGGAAGCCTCATCGCGGACCAGGCATTAAAATGGCCAAAGAGCTGGTTTGCCGCCATTGGGTTTTTCTTTAAAGGTCTTTCAACAGATGTCATTGGAGATCTCAGCACTCAGAAAAGAAGGGAGATATTTGCTCACCTTCACTTCCCCGAACATATCCTTCTGATTCAATATGTGGGCGTTCCGCTTTCTGGAGACATTGGAGAGCACGTGGAAGGAAGATATAAGGACTTGAGAGAACACGGACCGAATGACGGACTCACACTGGTCGCCGATGAATTAATCGAAGGAAGCATTGTGATCACGGACGTCGGACTGGATCATTATTATTTGGATCGCGAAATTGATTTAAAAACGCTTGCTGTGGCCCGTGTCATTTTTGATGAGTTGGAGAGACGAGAAAAGGGGAAAAAGTCCGATCATTCTCAAGGGGGAAGGCCTGGCCCAAAAAGCAAGAAGACACCACTCGTAGCCGTGACGGGCGGCACATGGCGAGGCTGAACTCATCCGCGCGATTTTGGAAGATAACCCGTCTGGTCGTGGGATGGGGGTTAATCATCCTGATCGTGGCAGGACTTGCCCTCTTAGGCAAGGATCGCCCCTGGGTCGGGCGATGGCTCGAGCAGATAAAGGCCCGGTTGAGTTGCCGGGGGTGTTTGGAGAAGAAGAGTAGTTCACCTCTGTCGTACCAGGTCCCCTTACACGTGGGACAGAAATCCACCAACACGCCCTCGGCAGTGTAGATTTCATCCAATCCGGTCAGGCAATGGGGACAATCCATCGAGCTGGGCCATCCCTTGAGAGGGGAAATGGTATCTGTTTGAGGGTTTGCAACTTTTATACCTACCTTCGCTCATCAGGGGGCGGTCTCGGCCTTCGGACTTGAGCGCCTCGGCCCTCTACGGTACTATGCCGCTATGCATGATGAGGCGCCGGGATGATTATCGTGGCGTTGCCTGACATTCACGATAACCTGGGACGTCTCGGTGCGGTCGCTGAAGATCTCTCTGCTGCCGATGTCGTCCTCCTGGTTGGGGATCTCACGAATTTCGGCCGGCAGACGGCTGCAGAACGCATCGTCCGGGTGGTGCGAAAATATAACGACCGCATTCTCGCCGTTCCGGGAAATTGTGATTATCCAGAGGTAGATGCGTACCTCACGCGTGAAGGGATCAACCTGCATCGCAAGAGCACACTCATCGACGGGATAGCCTTTCTCGGTGTGGGGGGATCGCTTCCTTGTCCAGGGAGGACCCCGAATGAGTATTCGGACCGGGACTTCGAGGCCTTTCTCGCGGAAGCGGCATCTGACCTCAGGCCCGATGCACCCGTAATCCTCGTATCCCATCAACCCCCTCGGAACACGGTGAATGACCTCGCGGGCATCGGAAGGCACGTCGGCAGTGAATCCGTCCGGGCCTTCATTGAAACGGTACAACCACTGCTTTGCTTTACGGGACACATCCACGAAGGAAGAGGGATGGATTCCATCGGACGAACGAAGGTGGTCAATCCGGGCCCCTTGTGGACCGGAAACTATGCCTATGCGAGGGTCAGCGGGGACAATACAGAGGTCGAGATACGGCCCTAGCCCGGATTATTCACATAGAAGTGAATAATCTGCCCTCCGGGCCGTTCGACATGCTCACGGCCCCTCTGGTTGGAACGAGGACCAAGGTTCCGAGTTCGCCTAGGGGCCATTGGACAAGCTCATCGCCCCGAGCCCCGTCGAGGGGCTTCGACTCCGCCCCGCGTGTGCGGGGCGTCGCTCAGGGCTAGCCTTGAGCGGGCTGCGCAAGCGGCCTGTCGAAACCTGCCGGTGCGGCCGAGCCCGAACCTGCAGGCGCATTATTCACGAAGACCCCGGTTCGTGAATAATGCAGGCTAGGCTGCGTGAGGGGGTGGAGGGAAGACCCCTTGATGTTTCAGGTGGGAATCAACAGCTTAACGTGCGAATCGGACGGGACCGTTGATGGTCTGCGAAGGATCGCGCGACATGGCTTTCGGCACGTGGAGATGTGGTGTAACTATGCCCATCTGGATCCCAGGCTGGGTGAGGATGTGGCCATGGTCGGGCAGATTCTGGAGGAGGAAGGACTTCGAGCGGTTTCGCTCCATGCCCCGTTCGAGTTCAGGGGGGAGAGATTGTCGGGAGAAACTCTCTGGGAGGCATGGGAGGGGCTCATGGCCCAAGTCCTAGAGACCGCCCAGCATTTGAAAGTGGGGTTCGTCGTCGTACATCCTGTTCTTGTGTGGAGTTCCTTGGATCCGACCCAAGGTGGGCGCGAGATCGTTGCCTGCCAGGAGCACTCCCTGGGGAGAGTCGCTCGCCTGGCCGCAGGGCAAGGGATCAGGATTGCCTTGGAAAACCTTGGCAGGAAGCCCGTCCCGGACGTGGCCCACCCGACAGCGTTGGTGAAGCTGGCTCACCGTCTTGGGGGGGACAATGTCGGTGTGTGCTTCGACACCGGACACTGCCTGGTGAGCGGCCTCGACCCGCTTCGGGAGATGGATCGTTGCACCTCGCAGGTGTATTCTTTTCACATACACGAGAATGACGGTGTGGAAGACCTGCACTGGGTCCCTGGAAAGGGACCGATCGATTGGCCTCGATTTTTTGATAAGCTCCGAACACTCAGGTACGAAGGGTCCTTCATTCTCGAGGTATGGGGTGGCAAGGATTCAGAGGATGTGATGCAGGACGCCAAGGCCTTTGTCAAGCGGCACAACTTGAGTCCGTAAAGGGTTGGGGAGGTAGTGGGGAGTGATGACAAAGGGTGCCGAACGGCGGCTTCGGCCCCTAACGAAATACCTGCTGATCCAGATACCCGGGTGGATTGTAGTAGCGGTGGCGCTGTCGTTGATTCGGCGATGGGTCGACCTTCCCGTCTGGGCCGCCATCGGCGTCTTCCTCCTTTGGGTTATCAAGGATCTGGTCATGTTCCCGTTTGTCCGCCCGGCCTTTGAGGCTGGTGCGAAGAGCGGAGTCGATCGCCTCATTGGGGCGCAAGGCATCGCTGAGGAGCGTCTGGCACCGTCGGGTTACATCCGCGTGCGTGGCGAGCTGTGGCGGGCCGAGGCACTCGAGACGGACGAACCGATTCCTCAGGGGAGCCGGGTGAGGGTGCGAGCAGTCCGAGGCCTCACCCTCCTCATCCAACCCGAAAAGTGACAGAAGGCGGTGCAAGACGGGAATCTCGACGAACGGGCGAAGGATCAATTGATCATTCGACGGGAAAGACAGGAGGAGAACCATGTGGCAAGGGCGGCGCGTGGTGACCATCTTTGGCAGCTCCCGTCCGGTTCCGGGCAGCTCCGCCTATGCCCGGGCTGAGAAGCTCGGCCTGGGCGTCGCACGACACGGGTGGGTCCTGTGTAATGGGGGGTACGGGGGGACGATGGCCGCCGCAGCCATGGGTGCGCGGCGTGGCGGCGGGGAGACGATTGGCATTACCTGTGCCTTATACAACGGAACCCCCCCCAATCCGTACGTGACCCACCACGAGGAGGCTCCCGATCTGTTGGCGCGGCTCGGCCGGTTGGTGGACCTCGGTGACGCCTACGTTATTCTACCAGGGGGGTCCGGCACGCTGCTCGAGTTCGCCCTGGTTCTCGAGTTCCTCCACAAGCGGCTCATGCCGCCGAAACCGGTGTTGCTTTTTGGCAACTACTGGCGCCCCATAGTCGCCACGGTTCAACGCGAGCACAGCGGCTCTGAGACCGAGGTCCAGGTCGTACGGACGTCGGAGGCGGTGTTGCAAGCGTTGGTAGGTGCGTGGGGCGCGTGATGAAAAAAGGAAAGTAGGAGGGAGGTCTTCTGACATGGATCCGCATCAAGAAGCTGAGCCGGATCACGCTCTTCCAAGAGGAAGAGCATTTCGGATCGGGATAGGGCTGATGGTTATAAGTATGAGCGCCGTCTTATTTTATTTGGTGATTTCGTTCTTGCCAGTCTCATCTGATACCATGGTGGGCATGCTAGTCGGTGGGTGGATCGTGAGTTGGGGTTTATTCTTCGTCGGAATGCTCATGGCGGGAAAGAAAGGGTATCCCTACCTCAAACAGCTCGTCCGAAAGCGGTTTCAAAAAAGATAGAGCTCGGGCGAGCCAGCCTTGTCACCCCTCGAGTGCGATGGTATCATCCGTCGGTGCATTCCGTGGGAGGAGCAGCGATGTGGCAGCAGTGGCAGCACAAGGTTGTGGGAATCGTCCTTCCGCTGCTCTTCGTTCTGGCGTCCTGTGCCACCGCCCCCTCCGGGCGCACTCAACTCATTCTCATCTCGCCGGAACAGGAAAGCCAGCTGGGGGTCGATGCATTTCAGCAGGTCCTCTCGAAAGAGGAGATCACTCACGATCCTGAGCTCCAGGGGGTGGTGGACCGGATCGGGTGGCGGATTGCGAGGGCGGCCAACCTGACCGATGCCGAATGGGAGTTCGTGGTGATCGACGATCCTGAGACGGTCAATGCATTTGCGCTTCCGGGAGGTAAAGTCGGGGTCTATATCGGCATGTTCCCTGTCGCCAGGACCGAGGGAGGACTGGCGGCTGTCATGTCCCACGAGGTGGCCCATGTAATGGCACGGCACGGGGCAGAGCGTCTCAGCCAAGGGCTCTTGGCCCAGCTGGGGGCGGTAGCCATCCAGGCCGGAATGTCTGGAAGCGATCCTGGCGCTGTGCGGGGTGTCATGACCGCCTATGGCCTCGGAGCAACCGTGGGCGTTCTTCTCCCCTATAGCCGCCTTCAGGAGTCAGAGGCGGACCGGATTGGGGTGATCCTGATGGCGAAAGCGGGCTACGATCCCAAGGAAGCGGTACACGTGTGGGAGCGGATGGCACGGGAGGACGGACGTCGCCCGCCCGAGTTCCTCTCGACTCACCCAGATCCCGAAAGTCGTATCCGGGATCTCAAGGCGTTGATGCCAAACGCCCTGAGACACTACCGGCCTTTGCCGGATCAGGTCAACGACAGCACCCGCCTTCTCCCCGGCCTGAAGGGTCAGGATAGCTGGTAAACCATGGTTATGTTTCCAGAGAAGGGTACGGTCTTTTTTCCCGATTCTTTGATGATCGGAACCCCGGCGGATTTGGGGCTTGCCTATGAAGAGGTCTTTTTTGAGACCGAGGATAGGATCAAACTTCACGGGTGGTACGTCCCGCATGAAAGCAGTCGTGTTGCCCTGCTCTGGTTTCACGGCAATGCAGGGAATATCAGCCACCGGCTGGAAAATCTCGCGCTTCTGCATAAACTGGTCGGGGTGAATATTTTCATCTTCGATTATCGAGAGTACGGAAGGAGCGAAGGGGAGATCTCCAAGGCCGGCACGTTCCGTGATGCCTTTGCTGCCTTCGGGTATTTATGCGGCCGGGCCGAGTTGGACCCGGACCGCATCGTCCTCTTCGGTCGATCGTTGGGCACAGCCCTCGCAACCGCCGTGGCGGCAGAGCGCGACTGTCTCGGCGTCATTCTGGAATCGACCTTTACATCCACCGATGATGTAATGCGTATGTACTTTCAATTCCTTCCCCCCCTGCCAGCCGGCACGGTCAAATACGATACCCTCTCGTTGATCGGAAAAGCGAAAGCACCCACGATGGTCATCCACGGGGAGTATGACGAAATCATCCCGCTGTGGATGGGGGAACGGGTGTACGAGGCGGCCAGAGAGCCAAAAGAGTTCTACCTCATCCGCGGATCAGCGCACAACGACACCTACATAGCGGGAGGGGAGGAGTACTTCACCAAGCTGAAAGACTTCATCGACCGTCTCCGTTGAGGGGGTCTTGGGATCACGAGGAAAGGCCGGAACCATTTATACGATTGGCTCCAGCACCCGAGCGTTCTCGGAATTTCTTGAACTTCTCCGGGTGTATCACATTGCGACGCTTGTCGATGTGAGAATTCACCCATATAGCAAGAGGTTCCCGCATTTCTCTAAACAATCACTTGAATAACTTTTACCCTCCCAAACTGTTGGATATGTATACCTCGGGAAGGAACTCGGCGGCTATCGCCGCGGAGGATACGAGGCCTACATGCAGTCAGCAGAATTCTCGAAGGGAGTGGAAGCCCTTGAAGCTATCGGTGGGGGTGACAGGGCTGCTTTTATGTGCTGTGAGCGGATCCCCTGGAAGTGCCACCGGCGCTTCATCGCCTCTGAATTGGAGCGTCGGGGATGGCGGGTAATCCATATCATTGACAAGGACCACACGTGGCAACCCGGAGGGGTTCAGGGTTCATAGTTCATGGTTTATTGTTTATGGATCTGCTCTAAACTCTGAACGCTGAACTATGAACTCGTTTGACCTTGGACTTTGGACATCGGACCCATGAAAAGAGTTATCATCGATACGGATCCCGGGATTGACGATGCGCTTGCCCTTTTCCTGGCCTTAAGATCGCCAGAGATGCGGGTGGAGGCGATCACCACCGTGGCGGGCAACACCTCGGTTGAAAACTGCACCCGAAACGCCTTCCGCGTCCTAGAGCTCCTGAATCCGGAACCCCGCCCAAAAGTAGCCCAAGGTGCGGCCCGTCCTCTCGAGCGTGAACACCGGGCTGCTGTGGAGGTGCATGGTAGCGACGGGCTTGGGGAGCTGTCCCGCTATCAGAATCCGGACGGTAGCCCTCGATATCCCGAGCCACGGGAAGGTCCGGCACCGACGCAAGCAGCCGACATGATCCTCGAGCTCATCGGTCGTTACCCCGGTGAAATGAGCCTGATCACCCTCGGCCCGCTCACCAACGTTGCCCAGGCCCTGCTCAGAGATCGCGGTACTATGGGAAAGGTTCAGCAAGTGGTCTGTATGGGCGGTGCCGTTCTTGTCCCGGGGAACACCTCGCCGACCGCAGAGTTCAACATCGCCACCGACCCTGAGGCAGCCCGGATTGTATTTGCTTCCGGGCTCCCGCTGACGCTTATCCCCCTCGATGTGACGGAGCGTGTCCGCCTCTCGGAAGAAGCGCTCAGAACCTGGGTGGAACCCCTCGCCGATCCCCCTGCCCAGTTCCTGCTGGACTGCACCGCGCAGGTCATTGCCTTTTCTGGAAAATTTGAGGGATTTCCCGGAATCATCCTCCACGACCCCCTGACCGTGGGCGTGGTGATTGACCGATCACTGGTAAAGACCCAGCCCCTGTATGTCCAGGTAGAGACGCGGGGCGAGATCACTGCGGGGATGACGGTGGCGGATCGCCGCCCCTTTCGGGCAGAGGGAAGACCCAACGTGGAGGTGGCCCTCGAGGTGGAGGCGGACCGCTTCCTCACCCTGTTCATGGAACGTTTATGCCGGCGGTCGTAGTCGTCGGATCAGCAAACATGGACTTTACCGTCCAGGTGGATCGAGCGCCCAAGCCGGGGGAAACGATCTTTGGCCGGAACCTCTTGATATCCTTTGGAGGTAAGGGGGCGAATCAGGCTGTGGCTGTCCGTCGGGCTGGGGCTGCTGTAGCTTTTGTCGGCAAGGTGGGGCAGGACCAGCATGGCGAGCAGATCCGCACACATCTCGAGACGGTAGGAATCGGGGAAGCCGGACTCATCTCGGATGCCAGTTGCGCCACCGGTGTGGCCTTTATCCTGGTCGAGCCGGATGGCCGAAATCAGATTGTGGTGGCTTCCGGGTGCAACTATCGCCTGACGCCAGCAGAGATTGAAGCCCGCGATCACCTGCTGACCGGAGAGATTCTTCTCCTGCAGCTGGAGACCCCTGTCGAAACGGTCTTCTCGGCCCTCCGACGGGCAAAAGAAAAAGGAATGCGAACCATCCTGAACCCTGCTCCCGCCACCCGTCTCCCACAAGAGGTTTTCCCCTTGGTGGACCTTTTAACCCCCAATGAAACGGAGGCCTCCACCCTGACCGGTGTCGCTGTGGAGGATCGAGGTGGGGCAGAGAAAGCGGGCGCCAACCTTCTCGCGATGGGCTGTGGGGGCGTGATCATCACGCTGGGGGCAGACGGCGCCTTGTGGATGAGTAAAGACGGGACGCAACACTTTCCGGGCTTTTCCGTCCAACCGGTTGATTCCACAGCCGCCGGCGACGCCTTTAACGGAGCGCTAGCCGCCGCATTAGCTGAGGGCAGTGCGCTGGAAGAGGCGATCCCCTTTGCGAACGCCGCTGGCGCAGTGGCCACAACTCGCCGAGGGGCCCAAGAGTCGCTTCCCGACCGGGCGGCAATTTTGGCCCTCGTTTCGTCCGTGAAGTGAGATGGTCCAGGCCTTCGAGCGCTATCGCGAAATCATTCCCGGCTTTCCGGCGTTTCTCAACGCCCTGAGGATGCCTCAGCCGACCCACCTTCGGATCAATCCGTTCCGTGTCAAGCGGGAAGAGTTTCAGCACGCCATGGAGGATCGGGGCTACCGCATCGCTCCAGTCGCTGGGATTCCAGACGCGTTCCGATGGGAGAGCACATCAGGCCCCGGGAGCACCATCGAGTACTTCCGAGGCTGCTACCATGTCCAGGGCCTCACATCAATGTTCCCCGCCCTAATTCTTGATCCGCAGCCGGGGGACCGGCTGCTCGATATGTGCGCGGCGCCCGGGGGAAAGGCAACCCATCTGGCCCAGCTGACGCAGAACCGGGCCCTGATCGTCGCCAACGACGTGACCCATCACCGGATTGGTATTCTCCGGTCGCACAGCGACCGCCTCGGGATCACCAGTATTGTGGTGACCCGGTATCAGGGGCAAAGCTTTCCGATGCGGATGCAGTTCGACCGGATTCTGCTCGATCCGCCCTGCTCGGCGGAGGGGACGTATCGGACAGGCAAGCGGCCGCCGTTAACCGAAGACCCACAGGTCAGTTACCGCCTGCAGCGGCTCCAACAGATGCTTCTGAACCGCGCCCTGGAGCTGCTCCGGCCCGGAGGAACGCTCGTCTATTCGACATGCACCTACGCCCCCGAGGAGAACGAAGCGGTACTCCATCAGGCGGTAGAGTCGGGACGAGCCGAGATCGTCCCGATCGATGTTCCGTTTCCATATGCGCCGGGTCTCGAGGTATGGGATGGGCATAGGTTTCATCCCTCCCTCGAACAGGCGGCCCGGTTCTATCCGCACCTACTCGATTCATGGGGGTTCTTCATTGCTTGTCTCCGTAAACCAGGCTGAGCGGGAACAGATTTTCGAATACTGGGGTGGGCGATTTGGCGTGTCCTCGCCCGCGTTGGCCAAGCTGCGGTTTCTGGTCCGTGGGAGGAATGTGTGGGCGGTGACGGACCTTGAGGGTCTGGACGACGCCCTTGGATCTCTCAAAGTCGAGGCGGCAGGGGTGCCCTTTCTCCGAAGCCAAAGGCACATGTGGAAGCCGACGACGGCTGCGCTGCTATTCCTCGATGCCGCCGTCACCAAGAATGTCGTGGATCTGACCGGGGAGCAACTTCAGCCCTTTTTGCGGGGTGAGATGCTGCTCGGACCCTTTGTGGTGGACGGAGGATATGTGGCGATACGCTACGAAGAGAAAATGTTGGGGTGCGCACTCTACGGGAAGGCCGGACTCAAGTCACAGCTTCCCCGAGCGTGGGTGGCGGTGCTGCGAGGCGGTAAGCCCGAGATGGCGGAGGAGTGGTGATGGAGCAGAGGCCCGAGCGCGATTTCAGCCAGTGTCCCAAATGCGGGGGGACCGAGGTGGAACGGACAGAGGTGACCCGGGGCTATTATTCGGCGCATGCCAAGTTCGACCCCGAGGTCCTCATTCGCTTTACCGACATTTGTGCCAGCTGCGGGACGTTGATCTACGAGCACGTCGAGGAGGAGGGAGAATAATCCCGGTTCGATAGAGCAAAATCAACAATTTCAAGGACTTCGGTGTGTGGGACGCGGCAAAATGTAACATTTCGTGGCCCTAAGATGCACCCTATCCGCAACCGCACTCCCCATTCTGCAGTCTATGCCATTTCCCACCATGTAGGTGTCCCCGGGTCGCCCGCCACGGGAGAACTAGCATAACCAACCGTGTCCGGATATAGTACCCTTCGCTTCTTTGTGCATGATGGAGGTTTCCCAGGCCTACCCTGTGAAGCCTGGAGGGGAACCCCCCACTTCGATTCGCTTCCTCCCCCGGGGGCCTGGCTTGTGAAGCCCCTCTCACAGGAACCTGCCCAATTCGATCCCGGTGAGGACTTGTAGTTGTAATCTTCTTTCAGGGGTCTGAAGGCCTGGCCGTGGCAACCAGGGGGTTTCACTAGGCTCTTGACACCCGCCACTCATCAAATCTCCTGGCCTGACGTGGGCACCCCGATAACTGCGGTCACGACGACCCAGCGCCCCCTAGGCCGTGATCTTCCGCGCCCACAGGGTCTTAAAATCCGCCAGAAGGGGGTTGTGGCAAGTGATCGACATGGCTGCAACCCCCTGATTTTTCTCGCTCCATGGCGATTCTCTCCTTTCTCCCACTTTCCCTGATTTCTACCCTTTCTGGACACCAGATGGACACTATATGGACACCAAGTTCCTAGCCCAATCGGCCCAGCTTCTCGGCCCCCTCCCTTAACATAGCCTTATCCACGATGGCATAGCGCCGGTAGACGCTCTCGGTCTTATGCCCAGTCAGCT
>JAPUFX010000005.1 GCA_027293415.1 Candidatus Methylomirabilota bacterium | reverse complement strand
GCCGCGCCATGGGTTGATGGTCAACGACCTCAACTGGTTGAGTGTCAAGGCCACCGAGCGTGTTGCGGCTCTGGTCTCAGGAGGGGCGCAGGGGGCCATTATCGGTGACCCACAGGCGGAGATCGCCCTGCAGAAGGGTCTCATCCGAAAACTCGAGGACTTATGCGCCTATGACAAGACCCGGATGATGCACATCGGAAACCCCCGGACGCTCAAGGAGCATCCCGATCTCTACGAGAAGTATTTCCGGGGCTGGCTCAAGGCGCACAAGCTGCTCAAGGAAAACCCCGAGGAGTACGCCCGGATCTACACCAAGGCGTTGAGGGAAGTGGGCGATAAGGCCGAGTACAAGGTTATTCTCCCAGTCGTGAAGCGCCTCAAGTCGGAGCCCTTCCTCACCAGCGAGGTGCGGAACTACCTCAATGACATGGGGGACAAGCAGGTGAAGCTCGGCTGGATCAAGAGCCATCCGGACTTCACCAAGAGCAAGGCACTGGACGATTCAATCCTGCGCAAGGTTGCGATCAAGGCAGGTTACAAGCCCGCCAACTAAACCGGGCTTTGATGCTCTCAGAAAGCCTCCCCGTGGAGTAATGGACCGCTACTCCACGGGGGGAAGTTTGGAATAATTTCCCCACGCTCACGCATGTGGAGTACTGTCGGTCGAACTGCCTGTCAAGAGCCTCCAGGTCGAACGAGGGGCTCTCGGCAGGTGGTACGGGGTCTAGATCTTCTTCTCCTGCCCTCCCATCTCCTCCATCATCCCCCACTTGATAATGGTGCGGCTTTCGATGGGCTGGAAGAGCACCTTCTCCAGCAGGAAGCCGAACAGCCCAAGCACGCTAATCGCCACCATCATGAAGGCGATGTCGAGATATTCTTGGGCGTCAAAGATGCCCGCCGAGAGTCCCCATCTGATCCCGCTGAACGCCTCGGCCGCCACGCCCGCGCGCCAAGCTCGTGCCAGACCGATGCGCATCCCGCTCAGGATCATGGGAAGGGAGCCGGGAAGCACCACCGTGCGGAATATGGTTAGCCGGTCGGCGTTCATGGACTGGGCCGCACGGATCCAGACGGGATTTACCGTCTTGACCCCCGTCCAGACCGCCATTGCGATCGGGAGGAAGGCGGCAAAGGTTGTGATGATGATGACCGTCTTGTTGCCGTATCCGGACCAGAGGACGACGATGGGCGTCCAGGCGAGCGCCGGGATAGGGAGCAGGACCGAGATCAGGGGGACGAAAAACGCCTCCCAGAAAGAATACCGGCCCATGAGAATTCCTACGACGACACCGATTACAGCAGCCATCAAGAACGAGACGGGCAGACGCCATGCCGTCGAGGCGGTGTGCAACAGGAGCGGGCTTTGGCCGAGATAATAGAGGGCGTCCAGGAAGCCAAGCTGCGGGTTCTCCGCGAGCGCTCGCGTCAAGGGCTCGGTAATGAGCTCCCACGCCCGGATCATGATGGCACCGACCGTCGGCATAAGCTGGCCCATTTTTTCTTGCAGGGCCATGGCCGATAGCTGCCAGATCGCCATAATGACAAGGAAGGGGTAGACGGGGCGCAGCCTCACCCAGAGGGAAATCTCGTCCTTCTTCTTCCCCTGGGCAGCGCCCGCCAGGGCTGTGTCGAATTGGGCATCCTGCATAGGAACCTCCTCTCTAAAATTCCCTGATCATCTGGTTCACCTTCCGCTGGATCTCAATGAACTCTGGCGAGAGAGGGTCCCTCGGTCGCGGAAGGTTTACTCGAAGGACCTCTCGGATCCGGCCAGGCTTCGGGATGAACACCGCGATGCGGCTGCCCATGAAGACGGCCTCACTGAGATTGTGCGTGACGTAGACGACCGTTTTCTTCGTCTTTTGCCAGATGTCCACCGTCAGATCCTGCAGCTCCTCACGCGTCTGGGCATCCAGGGCGCCGAAGGGCTCATCCATCAGCAGGACCTGTGGGTCGAAGGCCAGGGCGCGGGCAACCGCTACGCGCTGGCGCATACCGCCCGAGAGGTTGTGAGGGTAAAAATCGGCGAATTCCTCGAGTCGGACGAGCTTGAGGTATTCCGAGGCGATCCGTTTCCGCTCCTCCGCTGCCACCTTGCGGACCTCAAGTCCGTACTCGATGTTCTTGATGGCGGTGCGCCAGGGGAAGAGGGCGTACTCCTGGAACACAAAGCCCTTGTTGTAGTTTTGGTTGATGGGCTTGCCGTCCATCCACACGGAGCCGGAGGTGACCTCGATGAAGCCGGCTAGAATGTTGAGGAGGGTGGTCTTTCCGCAGCCCGATAGCCCGACGAGACAGATAAACTCACCATCTTCGATCTCGAGGTTGATATCCTCAAGAGCGTGCACCTGCCGTTCGGCCGTGTCATAAATTTTCCTGAGATTTTTGGTCTGGATCTTCGTTGACATGGGCAGACCCTCTAAAGGCCGGCGGCTCGGGAGGATCACTCGACTTCGAGGCGAAATGCCTATGAATTCTTTCTCTTGGCTTCCTCGTAGCGCCGCTCTGCATCTTCGGCGCCTTTTGCCAGGTTGTAGTCTTGATCCAAATTCCCGTCGCCGGCGGGACTCTTAACCGTGAAGAAAACAGCCGAACCGCCAATGGAGCGGCTTCTGTGATTGGTGAAGCGGGGGATGTGAATCAAGTCGCCGCGTTCGCAGATGCGCTCCTCATCGCCAAGAACGAAGTGGAGCTTCCCCTCGAGTACGAGGGTAAACTGCTCCTCGTTCGGGTGCATATGGAGCGGTGGTCCCTCGCCCTCCGGCTTGGTCACGATACCCGCCTTCATGAACTCTCCCACGGTGGTCTTCACAAACATCTCAGGATTCACCGAGCTGGGATTCTCTTGCAACTCGGCTATCTTGTAAAAAGGCATACTTCTCTCCCTCCTTTGAAAATTAATTCTGAAACATTTTCATCCAAGGGCGCGATAGTAGCACAAATTAAATGAAAGGATAGAGACTACGATGGATTTTTACCGACAGCCCCCCCTTGATGAGGGCCGCGGCAGATCCCCAGCTTCCCTGGGGCTTTGGGGAGAGCGCCGCGGGTCTTCCGAGACTGTGGTTCAGGTGCTCTGATTCTGAGCTGCCAAATTTTGATTGAGGGCAGCCGCAAGCTCGCCCTGCCTCGTTGCCAAAGTAAGAAGCCAGCGCTGGCCACCCGCGGTGAACCCGATCCAGTATCCCAACTCTACCAGCTCGGGCTCGGTGAACTCTTCATGCAACTGTTTCCACATCTCGTCGTCGGCGCTAGCAGGATTCCACACGATAGCATCCGTGTATCGCAACGCCAGCTTTTCACGGTGCGTAAATTTACCCGACTCTTCAAAGCGGTCCAGCTCCGCCAACCTGCTCCCTGAGTTCTGCACGGACCGTGCAGTTCCCTGATGCGATCAGTACATGCACTCCAGGCTGGTCGCGATTCGAACCCGGACCAGTTCCTTCAGATCGTGTTCGACCACGCCGTTGTGAAACAGCCGTTGCCGAGTTATCGTAAAAGACCGCATGACATCCGGCTGATGGGCGCGGATCGCCTGGTTTTCCGGACCGGGCCTTCCCTTTCGAATGGACTCTTCAAGCCACTGGCGAATCTCCGGATCGGCGATGGACCTTGGGTCGACATAGCTAATACGGGCCATCTGTTCTTCTCCTTTCCGACCACATCTAAATCTCTCACCTCATAGGAAAATACCATGCATTCCTGATCAAATACAATTATAAGGCCTCCTCCACAACTTCCACTTCTTTATCCCTTTATGTTATGAGTCGACACGATGCTGGCTCTATCCGAAAAAGAGGTCCGGGGACTTCTCGATATCGAAGAGCTGATCGGTGTCCTAGAACAGGCACACATTCAATTCTCCACCGGCAGGGCCGTGATGCCTGTTCGATTGGTCGTGCCGTTGCCTCAGATCAAAGGGCGCCTGACCAGCATGCCCGCCTACCTCAGTGAGGGCAACGCTCTGGGAATGAAGGTGGTCACCTACTTCCAGGATAATCCC
>JAPUFX010000004.1 GCA_027293415.1 Candidatus Methylomirabilota bacterium | reverse complement strand
TCGACCGATCCGGACACCGGCCTCCTGTACGGCATCGTGAAAACCGAGTCCGGGAAGCGCGGACGGCGACTGGTGACCATCAACCCGCTCACAGGCATTGCCACGGATATCGGCCTCCTTCCAGACGGGTTTGCCAACATCGAGTTCGCGGCCGCGGCCCGCGACCACTTCCTGTGCTACGAGGCCAAGAGCGCCAAGGGGGAGCCGAAATTCGAACGGCTGGACGTGGACCTCGACGACCAGTTCGGGGCAACGACAAAAACCGTGAAGAAGCCCAAGTTCCTCTGCACGCCTGTCGCAAAGGACGGTGAACCAGTTATCGATCCCGCGGGCCACCTGGTGTGCTACGAGGTCAAGCGTCTCAGGGGGCAGCCTAAGTTCCAGAAGCGGGATGTGCTGGTGTTCAACCAGTTCGAGGACGAGGTGGAGGGGCGGATCTTGACCATCAAGAAGCCAAGGATCCTCTGCGTGCCGTCCACGAAGCAAGACCTCGGCGTTGTAGGCGACGACAAAGACTAAGGATAAGGACGATGACGATGATGATGATGACGAAGACTAAGATAGCGAGGGTGAGCTTCACCCATTCCTAAGCACACCAGAAGGATTCCACGGGCGTCGGGGGCCACCCTGGCGCTCGTGGTGTTTGTGGAGTCTTCGCGCGTGGGAGATTCGCTCGGCGGCCGAGAAGCGAAAGCGAAGACGGTGAGCTAGATTTCGCGCCAGGAGAGAATCTTGACGAAGTTGAGGATCTGCCCGCCCGGCATGCCGGGGGGGAGATACCTCACGAGATTGGCTCGTGGGTCCTTTCCCCATGATCTCGATATTTGAGAGGGTAGCGACCGACCTCCGCTGCGACAAATTGTCCCCCTAAATTGAACTCCTGCCAGCATGGCAGACTTTTCCCCGGCTCTCCTACACGCGATTTTTGCCTGCACGCATGGCTCTCTGGCTGAGTCGGGCAAGAGAATTCAAAGGGTTGCCTCTTCGTCCGCATCCATTCTGGTTCCTGGCACAGGGGTCGCAACTTCAGTCCAGCAGTCGTCCCCTCGAGTGACGTCTCGTGCAGGAGGGAGTCGCCATGAAGCCGAGAACCGGCTGGGAGAAAACGTTGTGGAGCCTCATCGGGGCAGGGCTGCTCATCATCCTTCCTCCGATGGCAGCGACAGCAGGAGACCTGCCTCTCACCTGGGACCCGAACACCGAAGCGGACCTTTCCGGATACAAGGTCCATGTCGGGACCTCGTCTCGCGCGTATTCGCAAACGATCGACGTCGGTCATGTCACCACCTTTACCATTGCTGACTTGTCCGATGGGCAGACCTACTTCGCCGCCGTCACCGCCTACGACATCTTTGGAAACGAGAGCGGCTTGTCCAACGAGGTCAGTGCGACGGTGAGCACCCCCAACAGCCCACCAAGTGCTTCGTTCACTTTCATCTGCTCGGATCTAACGTGCATCTTTACCAATGGCAGCACCGACGCCGACGGAAGTGTGGTCGCCTGGAGTTGGGACCTTGGGCAGGGGGCCTTGTCAACCGAACAGCACCCCACACGCACCTACCCGTCGGACGGCACCTACAACGTGACGTTAACAGTGACCGACGACGATGGTGCGGCCGACACCATCTCTCAGGATGTCGCCGTCACCCGCAGCTCGGGTGACGGTACTCACACTCTCTGCAATCGGCTACAAGGCAAAGCGCTTTCGGAGGGCAGACTTGAGCTGGAATGGTCCGACGTCAACCAACATAGACATCTATCGCAACGGATCCAAGATCACGACGACCGCCAATGACGGCTCTCACACCGACACCATCAACCAAAAAGGGAAAGGGAAAAAAGGAGGGCAAGCAACGTATACCTACCAGGTGTGCGAGGAAGGAACTTCTACCTGCTCGAACGAAGCGACCGTGACGACGTTCAACTAATCTGGGCGCAGCGCTGAAGACTTCCGACTTCCTCGCACTGACATCATCACTCTTGGAGTCCTGACCCCGGCCGGGTCACCCTCCCACCAAACCCCTCTGAGGCGGTCACGCGAGGGGGGGAGCGCGGCATGATTCTTGCTCAAATATTATGGGAAGACCGCGTGTGAGCTAAGTGTCCGAAAAAGGAGACTCGTGATGGGTACGATCTGGAAACCTTGGAGGGGCGCATTGATGCCGTTCCTGGTGGCCTCCCTTCTGTTTTGCTCGGGCTGCGGCGCCCTTCTTTTGTTGGGGGCAGGGGGGGCAGGTGGTTACATGATCCGGAAGGGCGAGAAGCCAGAGAAGCAAGAAACCTCTGAAATCCAGTCTTCCGCGAAAAACAGGCTGGCATCCCTCACCGAGAGCAAGGCCGGGCAGAAGGTGGTGCTATTGGGAGGCTCGCAATGAGAAAAATGATCTCCCTTTTCCTCGCGCTGGTGTTGATTACGTTGGCTGGATGTGCGACCTTTCGGGGGATGGGGCAGGATGCCGAGAGCCTCGGGAGAGGGATCAAGAAAACCATGAACGAGGCTTCTCACTAGCGGGGCGAGGGCAGAAACCGCCGCACCGGAATCAGCTCTCGGCGAGCAGGACAAAGGCCAGGAAGCTCGCGATCAGAAAGACCGAAACCCACGAGGTGACCTCGAGACCGTCGGACCACCGAGTGACGATCGCCGCCGCATCGATGGCTCCCATACACGCGGCCAGAAGATCCCGCCATGACAGGGGGACGACCCCTTCCTTAAAGGACTGGGTGAGTCGCAAGAATGGAATCGTCCCTGGAATTACCACTCCCACCAACACCAAGGTGACGACCCACCCCCAATTTCCTGCAAGACCCTGAGCCGCGGCCAAGACGATATTAAACCCAGTCACAGCGATGAGGAACAGGCGGATGATGTATTGGGGGCGGTCCTCCTCCAGCCGGACCACCGCTTTTTCCTTCTGGCCTACCGATTGCCTGTTCCAAAAAGGAGCCATCTTAGTCCGGGAGTGTAACATGGAGGGGGCCCAAACCGAAGCCTAACTTCGCGGTTCCCGCTCGACCTGCATTGACCTTCGCGGCTTGTCTCCTTCTCAGGTCTCGGATAGAATCCGAGGAAGAGGGTCTGGCCTGCCTTGCAGGCAGGAATATTTCACGCGCCTGACCCGTTTACCGAGCAAGGGGTATGCGCAGCAACCACAGAGCATATCTCAAAGGAAGGGAAGAGCGAAATGCCCCTTTCCCTCAGCTTCCTGAAGCAATATCTCCTCCGCAGCGAGGCTACAGAAGAGGGTGCGGCGACGTTCCAGCACGAGGCCGCAAAGCACCTGACCTCCCTGTACAACTTTGCCCTCGGCCTGGCCAAGAACGAGGAGGACGCGGCGGATCTGGTTCAGGAGACCTACCTCCGGGCGCTCCGGTTCCAACACCGATTTCAGCCGGGAACCAATCTGCGGGCTTGGCTGTTTAAGATATTGAGGCATGCTTTTATCGATAATTACTGGCGCCGGAGCCGGGAACCGGCGCTCGAGGATGCGGAGCCCGAACGGGGTTCCGCCACGCTGGCCGGGGTCGAGGGAGTCCGTGGAGAAGAGGCAGGGCCCCTGAACCGTCTAGTGCGCGCCGACCTCACCGAGGCCCTCGAGCAGCTCCCGGATCCGTTCCGCACGGCCATCCTCCTCTCTGACGTGGAGGGGCTGAGTGTCGAGGAGATCGCCGACATCATGGACAGCCCAAAGAATACGGTCAAGACGCGTCTCTTTCGGGGGCGCCAGTTGCTGCGAAAACTGTTGACGGATTACGAGAACTGAGATGAAGAACAGAGCGACGTGCGAAGAAACTCAAGAGGTCCTGCAAGAGTTTATGGATGCCACCCTGGCGCCGGATCAGGTGGGGCGGCTGCAGGCCCATCTGGAGACCTGTCCGGCGTGTGCGGATGCGCTGGCGGTGCAACGTGAGATTCGAAACCAGGTGGCTGCCGGGGTATCGCGGCGAGAACCCCCTGCCGAGCTCCGCCAGAAGGTGAGAGAGATCCTCACCCCCAAGGAGGCGCCGACGCGGGGACTGCTGCCGAGGCCGACCCTGCAATGGGGCATGGC
The DNA here is from genome assembly GCA_027293415.1 of Candidatus Methylomirabilota bacterium. Lineage (NCBI taxonomy): Bacteria > Methylomirabilota (SeqCode) > Candidatus Methylomirabilota bacterium. The sequence goes on along the minus strand of JAPUFX010000004.1, from coordinate 22,901 downwards.
GTTCGCCGCGCTGGTGTTGATCAGCCTCGTCTCCCTCACCCTATTGAATCGGGGTGGTGAGCGAATCCCACCCATCCTGATCGAGGCCGTCAATGATCACCGCAGCTTCGTGATGCGGGGCACTCCCCCGACCGAGTCCACCGCTGATCGACAACAGGTGAGAAAATGGCTAGCGGCCAAGGTAGGCTTCGAGGTCGATCCCCCGGCGGGGCAAGTTGGAGAGCTTCGCTTCATGGGGGGCGATGTGACCTTCTTCCTCGAGCGGAAGGTGGCCTGCCTGCTGTATAGCAAGGGGAAGACGCTTGTCTCCCTTTTCGTCCTGCCCGATCAGGGGGTCGAGGTCCCGCGGTCGGGTTTTCGCCGGGTGGACGGCCTCGAGATGTACGTCGCGTCCCAGGATGGCTATGGCGTGGCCCTCTGGAAAAAGGGGAACCTGCTCTACTCGCTGGTCACGGATCTTCCCCCGGACGAGCTGGTGGAGGTCGCCAAACAGATGGCCCAGATCTAAGTCCTTCCTTGCACCAGGTCCTATCTGACGCCAGACACAACACTCCATTTTTCCTTTGACAGAAAACACCGTCAGGGGATTGCGCTGGTTGTGAGGATTACTCGAAAGAAAAAGGGCCCCGGATGTCCGGGGCCCTTTTTCTTTTTGAAGTTCAACCGATGAGATTACTCACCAAACAGGATGGTCTCCACGTAGGTGTCCCCAAAGATCTGCTCCAGGGACGGGCCAGACCAGTCTGCCAGAGCCACCGTCGGGGCGGCGAAGAACACCACGGCCAGCATCAGAGCTGCATACCGTTTCATAACTTTCACCTCCTTTCCTTGTATTTGCTGAATGGAAACCGGTCGGTTCTGTCGTCCTTCTGTACCGTATAACCGGCATCGAGCCCTGGAGGTTCCCGGCCGCCCCTTCTTGCCTTGACATTTCGATGACGCCGGTGCTAGGTAGAGGCCCTATCCCCGAGGCGGAAGGAGGTCTGATTCATGCCCGTGTTGAACCAATTAGAGGAGCGGATACGCCAAACCAGGGTGGCCAGCCGTCGCCGCCAGGCCTCCATCCGGGGTCGATTTCAAGCCGAGGTCGAGCGCGTGGGCGGGATTGTTCAGGTCGTAACTGATCTCCAGGTGGTCGGTTTTTCGATTGCCGGTGTGGCCAAGGCGAGGGGGATCACCCGCTGTCAGGCGGCCGAGCCTGACCTCGCCAGAGATTTGAACCTGGAGCGTGCCCTGGCCGAGGCGGGAATCGAGCTGGTGACGGGCCCCGCTCCGGAATCGATCCCCGGTGCCGGCATCGGAATTACCCGAGCGGCCTTAGGGGTGGCCGAGACCGGCTCGGTCCTCATCCACCTGGATGAGGTGGATGGGCATCTCCTGAGCATGCTTCCAGAGATCCATGTGGCGCTCCTCCACCAAGATGCGCTGGTCGACTCATTGGAAGAAGGCCTGCTGCTCACCCGGTACCTTGTCCTGAAGTCCCAGGCGCGGGGCCTCCCGTCGTATCTTTCCTGGGTGACGGGCCCGAGTCGGACCGCGGACATCGAACGGGTGCTGACCATCGGGGTCCATGGACCGAAGGAGCTGTACATTTTCCTCTTGCCGCCGCCCGGGGAGGGGTCATGACCCGCCAGGAAGCATTTCGGCGCCGCGCAGCTGAGGCGTTAGCAAATCCCCGGATTCGAGAAAACCTGGGCCGATTCGGAACCGCCTACCGAACCGCCAGAGAAAATGCCCTCGCCGTCCTCGACTACGCCGGAGAGAGCGCGCGCCTTCGCCGCATGAAAGAAGACGCGGTTGAGCGCCTCCCGGAACTCGCGGAGCAGTTCGTGGAGGCGGCCAGGCAGGTGGGCGCCCACGTGTACCGAGCCGGGACAGCCGAGGATGCCTGCCGGTATATCGGCCAGCTGGCAAAAGAGCGGGGCGTCCAGCTCGTGGTCAAGTCCAAGTCCATGGTGTCCGAAGAGATCGAACTCAACCGGCACCTCGAGCAGATGGGGATCCAGCCCCTCGAGGCGGACCTCGGTGAATGGATTATCCAACAGGCAGGAGACCATCCCTCACACAGCGTGATGCCCTGCGTGCACATGAGCAAAGAGGAAGTGGCACAGATCTTCTCCAAGGCGTTAGGGCGTACGATCCCCCCGGACATCAGCCTGATGGTGCGCCTGGCCCGGGAAGAGCTCCGCGAGAAATTCCTTGCCGCGGGGATGGGGATCTCTGGGGCTAACATCGCCGTGGCCGAGACCGGAACCGTCATCATCGTTACTAACGAGGGCAATGGCCGGCTGGTCACGAGTGCTCCTCCCATTCATGTGGCCCTGCTCGGCTACGATAAGATCGTCCCGACCATCGAATCGGCTGCTCCACACTTGAAGCTTCTGTCCAAGACGGCCACCGCCCAGCAGCTTACGGTCTACACCACCTTCATCACGGGCAAAACGGGGACCAGCCACATCCCGAGACCTCGCGAATTTCGAGGCCCCAGCGATGCGGAGATGCATATCGTCCTCCTCGATAACGGTCGGTGGGCGATGCGGGATGATCCAGAATTCAAGGAAGCGCTCTACTGTATCCGATGCGCCTCGTGCTCCAATGTCTGTCCGACCTACCGGGTCGTCGGTGGCCATGTGTTTGGCCATATTTACACCGGGGTCATCGGCACCGTCATCACCCCGTTCCACCACGGCTGGGAGGCCGCGGCGGTCCCCCAAGAAGCCTGCCTCCTCTGTCGGGCCTGTATCGATGCCTGTCCCGCCGAGATTGACCTGCCGAGGATGGTCGTGGCCATGCGGTCCCGGATCGTGGAGCAGGAAGAGGAGAAGAGAGAAGCCAGGGGGATCCGCCGCTTTTTCCTGAACCGGATCCTCCCAAACCCAAATCTCTATCATCTGGCCGTCAGGCTGGGAGGCGTCTTGCAGCTCCCCTTCACGCGGGGACGGACGGTACTCCGCAATCTGCCGGGGCCGCTGAAAAAATTGACCATGTTCCGGGTCATGCCAGCGGTAGCCGCACGTCCCCTCCGAAGCCGGGTGGCAGCAGTCCTCCCCGCTCGCGGCGAAACCAAGCGGACCGTGACCTTGTTCGGAACCTGCCTCATCGATCAGTTCTACCCTGAGATCGGGGAGGCGGTGATCAAGGTGTTGAATCATTATGGCGTCACGGTGCACTATGCCAAGGGCCAGGGATGTTGCGGCCTGCCGGCCTATTATGAGGGACAGCAAAAAGCGGCGGGTCGGATGGCCAGAGATCTGATCGCCACTTTAGAGTCGAGTCCGGGTGAGCACATCGTGACCGCCACCCCTGCCTGCACGGTCACCTTAAAGCAGTACATCCCCAAGCTGGTCCAGAAAGACCCCTCGTGGGAGGGGCGGGGACGGTCCATTGCGGGATGGACCCGGGACTTCTCGGAGTATCTGGTCGAGGTCGTCGGCCTTGGAGACGGGACGCTCGGAGAAGCCACCGGTGAGAAGGTGACAGTGACGTACCACGATTCCTGCAGCGCCCTGAGAGGTCTCAAAATTCAACAGCCACAGCGCCGTCTCCTCCGAATGCTTGCCCGCTACGAGGTGAGGGAGCTCGACGACGTCGGAGAATGCTGCGGCTTTGGCGGGCACTTTTCGGCCGACTACCCGGAGGTCGCCGGCGAGGTCCTCAACCGCAAGATTGCGGCGATCGAGCGGACGGGTGCGGACGTCGTGGTCCTCGACAGTCCCGGCTGTCTTCTGCAGATCCGGGGCGGGCTCCTCAAGCAGGGAAGCACGATCGAGGTCAAGCACATCGCAGAGCTCCTCGCCGAGGCACTCGACTGAGCTCGTGCCAAGGCCCTCGGGCTGAGCTCGTGTCGAAGCCTTGCAAAACTTCTTTTTACTTGCCAGCCTCATTCGGAATTGCTGAGAATAGCGACGCGGGAAGAACATGGTGTCATTCGTGTTCTGGTGAAGCAGGGTTCGTGAAGGAGTGAAGTCCTTCGGGCCGGTGGCGGCCATTCTCACGTTCCAGGATTCAAGGAGTCGGGCCTCGGCCGCGAAGGCGGGAAAGAGGGGGTTGACGCGTACATGGAGGTCAAGTCCATCGTCGTCAATGTCCCCAAGTAGCACGTCGCCGAGAGTGCATCGACTTATTGCGTGCCCGTGGAGGAGGGAAACAGGGTGGCAGCGACTCCAACGTCCGTATTGGTGTCAGGCGCGACAGGGTTCATCGGGAGAAGCTTGTGTGCGGCCATCAAGGAGCGAGGGGTGCCTTTCACCGCCTTCAGCCGGCGTCCCGACCGGGCCAAGTCGCTCTTGCCGGGCGTGAAGGAGACGTACAGGTGGCGGCCCAAGTTGGAACCCGCCCCCGTGGCGGCGATTCAAGGAGCGGGCGCACTGGTGCATCTGGCGGGCGAGACCGTCGTGGGACGGTGGAACAAGGACAGGAAGCAGGACATTCGCGACAGCCGGGTCGTCGGTACCCGCCATCTGGTCGATGCGATTGCTGAGGCCAAGTCAAAGCCGGGCGTGCTGGTATGTGCCTCAGCCGTGGGCTACTACGGCAGTCGGGGGGAGGAAGAGCTGACTGAAGAATCCGGACCGGGAAGTGACTTCCTTGCAGAAGTCTGCCAGGCATGGGAAGCCGAGGCCCGACGGGCCGAGGAATTCCACGTGCGAGTCGTGATGCTGCGGATCGGGATGGTCCTCGGCCGCGAAGGCGGGGCGCTCAAGCAGATGCTTATCCCGTTCAAGCTGGGGCTCGGTGGACCGGTGGGGAACGGGCAGCAGTGGGTGCCGTGGGTGTCCATCGACGATGTGATCGGCATCATCCTTCATGCCATAGAACATTCGAGCGTGAAAGGCCCGGTCAATGCCACGGCCCCGAATCCGGTCCGCAATCGGGAGTTCACCAAGACGCTGGGCCATGTCTTGCACCGGCCCGCGTTCCTCCCTGCGCCGGCCATCGGCCTCAAACTGCTTCTGGGCGAATTCGCAGATGTCTTGCTCGCCAGCCAGCGGATCATCCCCAAGCAGATCCAGGAAACGGGCTACAAATTCACGCATCCCACCCTGGAGGCAGCCCTTCGCGCCATCCTCGCCTGACCAGGATCGATTCCCAGAGGCACAGTTCTCGTCCAACCAAATCGAGGTATGGGGGGCGCTACGGGAGGGTAAGGGAAAAAGAATAAGTCCCAAGTGATCCTGTCCGACCTTTCCTTCACGGTGACCGGTTCCCCTCAGCTGCCCCCCGCCCGCCGCTTCGCTCGGACAAGGAATTCATCTTTCCACAGCTTCAGGAGTCCCGCATCACCTCAGATCGAATCGAACCTCTTGGGACTCATCGGGGAATATAGTTAGAAGGGCTGACCTGTCAAGGGGGGAAAAGCGCCTCACGCAAAAAAAATTGTGATATCGGCAGAATGAAGATTCCGAATAAAGTCAAACCTGATCTGAATCATGTCTTGAACCTGACGCGGACGCGTTTCACTCAGCTCTTGACGAACAGCTCTTCCCTCTCAGCGAAAAAAGCCATGAGCCCCAAGTGACTCGTATCTGACCACAGCCTCCAGGCGGTCAGTCCCTGCCTTCATCCCCCTCCCGCTCCTACGGACCGCGAGAGAGACCCCGTTTCTACGAGCGACAGGGGCCGCCGGTACCCTCCGGATCACGAGACCCGGTTATGGGGACCAGATCGAAGCCTCTCGGGGCTCACTCAAAATATGGTCTTAAAAATTTCACCTGTCAAGGCCGCGACGGCCGATAATAAGGCCTTGACACCTCCTCGCACCGAGGCCTAGCATCGGACTGTATAGGAACGGAAGGCATGGACCGGACAGGATCAAGCACGCCGAAACTCTCCCCGCGTTTCGACGAAGCCCTCCAGTACGCCTTCTCCTTGCACGCCACCCAGGTGCGAAAGGGGACCGGGATTCCGTATATGGCCCATCTCATGAGTGTGGCCGCGCTCGTCCTCGAAGATGGAGGCGACGAAGATGAGGCCATCGCGGCTCTGTTACATGACGCGGTCGAGGATCAAGGGGGGCCGCCCACCCTGGAGGCGATCCGCCGGCGATTCGGTGAGCGCGTCGCACGGATCGTGGACGGCTGCACCGACTCTGATACCGTTCCAAAACGCCCGTGGCGCCAGCGAAAAGAACAGTACCTTGCCGATATTCGGCACGCGTCCCCCGACGTGCGCCGGGTATCCTCGGCTGATAAGCTCCACAACGCCCGAGCCATCCTCGCGGACTTTCGGCGGGTGGGGGACGCCCTGTGGGTGAGGTTCAACGGCGACAAAGAAGGGACCTTATGGTACTACCGCTCGCTCGTCACCGCGTTTCGGGAGACCGGCCCAGGCCGCATCGTCGAGGAGCTTGACCGCATCGTGACCGAGATCGAGCGGCTGGCGTCCCCCTGACCCGTCAAGCTTCACGCCATTCTCGCCTGACCATGAAGTGAAAGTCAGGTACGCGCCGGCAAGGCTTGCCGACCATATAATCCATTATACTTCAAGCAGTTACACGATTGTCACCGGTATCTGGGAACCTGCCGGAGGGTTGGGCGGTTTTCTGAAGCAGGGAGGATTGTGTGATGAAGAAAAGTTTGCCACATCTCATAACTATCGGAATTTTCCTGGTCGCCCTCGTGGTCCTTGCCGTGCCGGGTCGAGTAGCGGCAATGGAAGGCTTCTCGTCAAATGTCCATTGGAGCCATCGATTTTTCCCACGCCGTCATAGCGTCGAGTCCGGCCGGGTATTCCACTTCCCGCACCGCTTGAGCCACTCCGCCCACCAGATCGACCAGCACCCGGTTATCTCCCCTGATCCCCTTTTCGGCCGCCACTTCCAGCACGGACATCCCCTTCAGCAGGGCCATGGCTCTCACCAGGGAGGGTTCACCCACGGAGGAATGGTCCTGTTTTTCAGGCGTTAAACCCATCGACAAGCTCAGGGCAAGCCCCTCGGCGGGCTTGGGGCAAGCCAGCGGATCGACTCAAGCAGATGAGTGCCGAGGGTCAAGGTCTTGGCATACATTTTGCTCTCCCCTCCATGCCGCGGTGAGGGGCTTGCCCCGAGCCTGTCGAGGGGTGCGAGGCACCCCCATGCGGAACTACCGTTTTGGAATGCCACAAAGGGGAAGCCAGTGGATCCTGTAATTTTGTTGATCGTCTTCGGACCCCTCATGGTGATAACCGTAGGCGGGCGACTCCTGCAAAAGTCCGAAGAGCACCAACGCGACGCGATCGTCCAGGCCGGAGGGGGGCTTGGCCTCGACCCAGTGGCGGACCTTCCCGCGGTGACCAGACAAGTCACGGACCTCCTGCTCCCTATGCAACTCGACAGGACGGGGAGGGCCTTCTCGTTCAACGTCGGTGGACAGGATGCCTTCGTCTACGAGTTTCGCAGTTTCTACAAGGCCTATTCTGTGCGGGGCAACTTTACGTACAATGCAGAGCGATACTGGCACGCCTACGTGATCCCCGGCCTGGCCAGCCCCTACGTCCGCGTCTATTCCAAAGGGCGCTTCCGCCCACCATTAAAAGGCACCATAGACTTTCCTGAGGATCCCGCCTTTTCAAAAGATTTATACGTGCAGGGGAAAGACGAGGGAGCGATCCGGCACTACCTCGGGCCAGATCTGCGTCGCCTACTTCTCGCCCAGAGCGAGCGATTACACGACGTGTGGTTTCGGAAATAATCCGACATGCCGAAGATCGCTGGCTTCCACGCTGGCCCCGAGGGGGTGGCGCTGGTCATCTCGGGTAAGATTTCGACCACCGAGGCGCCACAGACGGCTTCGATCTTCCTGAAGCTCGCAGCGATCGCCGAGGCCAGCGGGACTCCTTTTCATGTTCACGCTTCCACCCAAGAAATCCTTATAACTTGACACTCCTACCCCAGTAGGGGATACTTAACCGATCTTCGGCTCCCGGCAGCCATCGGACTTATGGAACTGGGGCGATCAATAATCCCGAGCCCAGTTCGGGCACAATTGAAGGTACACCAAACATTCAGACGCCTTCTCGGGCGGAGCATCCCCCGGGAAGGCTTTTTGCGTTTAGGAAGGCGTATGGGCTAGCCCGGATTATTCACTAAGAGGCGAATAATCTGCCCTCCGGGCTTCGACTCCGCCCCGCGTTTCCGGGGCATCGCTCAGGGCTAGTCTTGAGTCCCGCCGCAGCGGCGGGATCGAAACCTACATGTGCGGCCAAGGCCGCACCTGTAGGCGCATTATTCACGAAGGCACTCCGTTTCGTGAATAATGCGGGCTAGGAGCGACCTGAGCTCGCGGAAAGAAACCGCTGCGGGAGATCGCCGTGGGGAAAACGGACCTGGCCCTTGAATGGGCTGAAAACGAGTTGATGATCCAGATGCTCAAAGAACTGGCGAAGGCACCTCTGTCGACGATAGATCGGTTTCGGCAGGAGGTGCTGAAAATGGTAGACGATCGGGCCATTCCTGCCCACGAATTGATGAATCGCATCTCGCAATTTCTGGAACAGATCTATCAACGGGACGAGAGTGAGTTCGCCCGGTTTGAAAGGGAGGCCGAGTCTGCTGAGCAGGAGCTTCAGAGGCGACTGGAGCAGCTTCGGGAAATCTGGGAGCGGGCCCGGGTGGTCCATACACTCGTGAGTTCCATGTTCGCTCCAGCGGTGCCGACACATGTACCACAAGCGGAAGGAAACGTTCACTACTATGGCATAGACCATTGCGATAAATGCGGCAAGTCCTTGGAACATCGTCAATGGCTTGTGGGCTTGTGTCGCAAGTGCGAAGCGCAGCAGAAATGATGGATGCTTGCCATGAGCTTTGGCCCGAGCCTGTCGAGGGGCTGTCGTATGGAGCACCGGCAAGAGGTGCACCCTCGCGTCTTGTCATCGAACCCCTGACCTGCTGATTACGAATTCTCCCCACAGGCCCCACCTGAGCAGATCCAAGAAGACCTATCCCTTCAAGAACCCGAGAATATCGAGTGAGCCATGGTGTGCCTGGATGCTCCTGGTACGGGGTGTTCTGGTAGGAGGGAAGCCCTTCATACCCAACGATCTGGGGTGAGTGCCACGGTTTTAAATTGGTGTAGGCTATGGAGAATATCATAATTATTGATTTGACCTATGGGTTGGGCTCATGAAGAATGCTCGCTGGGGGTCAATTCGCTTATTTCCCGCAGGCTTAGAGATGGGGAAGGCAGCCCCCGGGGTTTGCCACCATCCGGCGGAGGAATCAGGGCACCGCCTGAGCCATGTAACACCATGGGGTTCACGTGAATCCGCCTGCGAAAGAGATCCGCCTGGGGCTCAAAGAAAATTGGCAGCAGTTCTCGCTGCTGGTCCTGACGGTGGCCTTTGTTGGCTCCCTGGTGGGTCTGGAGACCACCGTTGTCCCCCTCATCGGCGAGCAGGAGTTCGGCCTCGCCTCCAAGACCGCCATCGTCTCGTTCATCATCACTTTCGGCGTGGTCAAGGCCCTCTGCAACTTCTTCGCAGGCTATCTCTCGGAAACCTGGGGGCGCAGGGGGGTGCTCGTGATCGGCTGGCTTATCGGCCTGCCCGTGCCCTTTATCATCATCTACGCCAATGCATGGTTTTGGATCGGCGTGGCCAACGTGCTTCTCGGCATCAACCAGGCTATGACCTGGTCGATGACCGTGACCATGAAGATCGATCTCGTCGGCCCGCGGCAGCGGGGTCTGGCAATGGGGCTCAATGAGTTCTCCGGCTACTTCTCCGTGGGGATCACGGCCTGGCTCACCGGCGAGATTGCCGCTCGCTACGGCCTTCGGCCCGAGCCGTTCTACCTGGGCATTGGCACTGCCGTGGCGGGGCTCCTGGTGTCGCTTTTCTTTGTACGAGAGACCATCGAGCACGCCCGCTACGAGGCCCGCCTGCGGGCGGCACCGAGCAACCCTGGGACGGGTAATCCCGAACCCCAGGCCAAAGAGAAACCTTCCGTGAAGGAGATCTTCTCCCTGACCACGTGGAAGGAGCGGGCCCTGTCCTCTTGCAGTCTGGCCGGGCTGGTGAACAATCACAATGTCGGGATGTCCTGGGGGATTTACCCCCTCTTCTTCTCATCATATGGGCTGGGCGTTGCGGCCATCGGCGTCATCAGGGCCCTCTACCCCGCCGTGTGGGGGCTGCTGCAGCCCATCACCGGTCCCCTGAGCGACCGGATTGGGCGAAAAAGACTCATCGTCGGCGGGCTGATCATTCAGGCCCTTGCGATTTGGATGACGGTCCTCTTACCCACCTATTCGTGGTGGATCGCCGCTGCGGTGCTTCAGGGGCTCGGGACGGCGATGGTCTACCCGGTCCTGCTGGCGGCCATCAGCGACGTCGCCCACCCGGATTGGCGGGCGACCTCGCTGGGGGTGTACCGCCTCTGGCGAGACTTGGGCTACGCCGTCGGGGCCTTGCTGGCCGGCGTGGTGGCCGACCTGTTTGGCATGGCAGCCTCCATCCACGTCATCGCCATCCTGTCGCTCCTCTCGGCGTTCGTCGTAGCCGTCCGAATGTACGAGACGCTTCCCGCTCGGCCTCTTCCTTCTCCTGACCCTTCTGCGTAACCAGTTACCCGCCACCGGAGTGTCTTTCCGCACTCGTCATATGTAATTTCCGGGTGTACAATAGGCACCCGCCGAGTGAGGACCGGGGAAATAGGCTGCAAAGGCACGCTCGGCTCGCTTAGAGTAAGGAGGTTGCGCGAGCTTGCGAAAGTGGCTATTCGCCCGCTGGTACAACAAGATCATGGAGAAGTACGAAGCGTACATCTCCCAGCGGAAACAGGCGTTATTCGCAGAGCTGCCCACTACTGTAATGGAGATCGGGCCGGGAACGGGGGCGAATCTTGGGTACCTCTCGCAAGGGTGCAAGTGGATCGGGATTGAGCCCAATCCCTATATGCACCCGCAGCTCCGGGAGAAAGCCGCGAGTCACGGGGTAGAAGCAGAATTCCGCGTCGCGACTGCAGAGGGCATCGATGTGGATGATGCCAGTGTCGATGCGGTGCTGTGTACTTTAGTGCTGTGTTCGGTTCGCGATCCGCAACAGGTATTGAACGAGGCTCTTCGTGTGCTCAAGCCAGGTGGTAAGTTCTATTTCATTGAACACGTTGCAGCCCCGCAAGGAACATGGCTGCGTCGCTGGCAACGTGTCATGCGGCCCATCTGGAGTGGCTTCGCCGATGGCTGTCGGCCCGACCGGGAAACAGGAGCCGCAATCCAGAATGCGGGTTTTCGATCCGTGGAATTGGAGGGCTTCCGTGTCCCTTTTCCGCCGGCGCTTCCGTTCGTGGCGCCGCATGTTGCGGGAGTCGCCGTCAAGTAATGGGGGCGACCCAAGAAATTTAATAAGTTCAAGGACGCCGAGGTGGTGGAGGCTCGGCTGGAACGCCAGGGACTGGATCCCGACGAGGGTCCGTTTCTCTACGTCGACGTGCATGTGTTTAAAGGATATCGGAACGACGAGGCACCCTCCGGAGTCAGCTGGAAGAATCACACCATCGTCACTCTTTGCTTCGCGGGGGTTGTAAACCTTTCCCTCAACGTTTTCAACAATCAGAACGCGATCATGGATCTGCTGATCGAATCCGCAGGCAAGCATCCCAATAGCAATATGCCGGCGTATCGCGTGACCTTTCAGCCTGCGTTTGGCATCGATTGCTCCTTCGTATGTGCTGCGATCGAGATCCACGACGTACAGTCAAAGATCCCGCCGGGCAGCGTCTACGCCGAATAGCGCCAGGCACCCGTCCTTCTGGGGCGCTGTCTCACACGCCGCGGCAGCTGACCGGCCAATCCGTGAGGCGTGACCAGAAAGACAGCCGCTTGAGGGTGCGTGTGGAGGCACATGGAAACGTGGCCATATGGAATAGGAGGTTGCCGTGAATCTCCCTCCTGCATTGACGAGATGGATGATCGCAAGCCTGGGTTGGCTTGCTGTGCTACCGCTGTTGTTGCCATCGCCGGGCTTTGGAGGCCCACCGAAAGCCATAGAAGTCCGAGTGGAAACCGGCTCGAAACAGGGGCAATGACGATTCTTCCCCAGCCGGCTTCAATTCAAACGGGGCAAGTACTATAAGCTGCTGATCCACAATCCAAGTCCGGACGGACATTACTTTACGTCGGACGGATTTGTCACCAGGATCTTTACGCGAAAGGTGGAAGTCCTCGACGCAGGGGGCAAAACACTGGTCGAGATACACGGAGACATCCGGGAGGTGGAACTTCTTCCGGGGCAGACCGTGGCCTGGTACTTTTATCCCATGACAAAGGGAAAGAATCTCAAGGTGTACTGTCACAAGGAGGGGCACGCAGCGGGCGCCATGGTCGGCCAGATTGAGATTTCGGGTCCGCCGCCGTTTACTGGCCAATGAGCACGCGGACCATTTGACCTTTTCCCGCTAGGAACGGTCGAAGAAGATGATGAGGATAAGCCGGGCCACACGCATAAGTGCTGTCGTGGCGATGGCTGTTGCCGTCGGTGTATATCTCTGGCTGCATACGGCCACCACAAAATCTGCCGAGGTTGCAGTCAGTCCGAGCGATCCCGGACCGCACGCGGTCTTGCAACACTACCTGGCGGCGCTCTACGCGCGCGAGTACAAGGACGCGTATCGCCTGATCGCGCGTGTGGACATGGAATTGAAGAAGGAAGAGGAGTACCTCCGCGAGAATGAATCCTTCTCCGGCGCGGCGCTCACCCTTGCCCGTACGCTTGCGTCCTTCATCGAATACCACGATGTGCATACGGAGCTGCAGAACGAACACGCAACGGTCAGGTTCACGGTCAAGCTCCCGAATGCGAACGATCCCACCATCCGCGATCTCCTCTTTGACTTCGATGCGGAGCGCCTCGCGGGCCTCACGGAACGCGACCTGCAACGCCTCAGCAAGGAACTCGAAGGCATGGGGCGAAGAGGTGAGATGCCAATGATTGAGGGACAGGAAGCCTGGGAGCTGGTCAAAGAGCCCGAGGGCTGGCGCGTCTTTCTGAACTGGGCTGGCGCGGTCCGGGTGCAGTTTACAGCCGAGGCGAAGGACGGGCTTCCGTGGAAGTTCTGGCCTGTGCAGGAGGCAGTCCTGGCAAAGCCGGGGGAAAGCCTGCAGGCGGTCTATCGCGCCAAGAATCTCTCGGACAAGCCGGTGACCGCCAAGGCGAGGCACATCGATGGCCCGAAGGAGATTGCTGACACATATCTGCAGATCATCCAATGTTTCTGCTTCATCCAGGAGACGCTCGACCCGGGGGAGGAAAAAGAGTTTCCCCTGGTCTTTCGGATCCGCTGGGACGCACCCGAGACGGTCAAGGCGTTGTCGGTGCGCTACGAGTTCTACCCCATCGAATCCTTTCCTGGCCAAGGGGCGGACGGGTAGGTCCAGTCAGATACACGTCGGCGATCCCAGCCTGTGTGTGGTTGTTCCGAAGCATGAAGGACTGCCAGTCGTGTAGCGTCTTTGCTCCTCGTTCTACCTGATCACGGCCCGGCACTTTTTCTGTGATTAAACATTTGGGCTCCCAGTGCTGTCTGAAGCTATAGAAGAGGGGGAACTCATTGGGATGGCCCGCTGTTTTGTGAAGGGGAGGAGAGAGATGAACAGGAGCAATGTCAGGAACCTGATGACCCTAGGGGGGATGCTGGTTGCCCTGGTAGTGTTGGCCTGGCCGGGTTCAGCGGCGGCCCGAGGAGGATTTGCTTTCGGATTTCATCGGGCCCCTCGCCATCAGAGGCTGGGCTTCAAGCGCCATCGATTTTCCACGCATCGTCTTGGTCACCGTCACCACCGGCCTGTCGTTCGCCACCGGTTTGGCCATTTCGGCCATCGGCGCCAGCGGCACGCGTTTAATTTCCGTCACCCTCTGTCCCGCCACCGCGACTATCACCTCGTCCCACCCATGGGCCATGGCCATCGCCTTCACCACGGGGGGTTACACCACGGAGGAAAGGATGTGATCTTTCGGTGGTAAGCCCATCGATAAACTCAGGGCAGGCCCCTCGGCGGGGTCGGGGCGGGCCCTTCTGGGTGTCAGTGACCGGGCATTTTGGGCGCGTACGAGCGGAGCACGCGCATGTAGTTGGCCCGCTCGAACGCGGCGGGCTCGGCCACCGACCGATAGCTCATGCTCCCCTGCATCTGGCGGATCGACTCGTACTCGTGTTGCTCCATCCAGGCCACCAGCTCTGTGCGCACCGTGGCCAGGCGATTTATCCCATACTTCAGCAGGGCCGAGGTCATCATGGCGACTCGGGCCCCAGCCATCATCGCCTTCAGCACGTCCTGGGCGGTGTGTACACCGCCAGTGACCGCCAGGTCCGCCCCGACGTGTCCATACAAAATCGCCACCCAGTGCATTCGCAGCAACAGTTCGTACGAACTGCTCAGGGTCAGCTGAGGCACCACCTCTAAACTGTCCAGATCAAAGTCCGGCTGGTAAAAGCGGTTGAACAGGACCAGCGCGTCCGCACGTGCCTCGTCGAGACGCCGGGCCAGGTTCGCTATTGCGCTGAAGGCGTGACCGAGCTTCACTGCCACGGGGATGCTGACACTCGCCCTGACATCGCGCACCAGATCCACATACATCTGCTCGACCTTGGCCCCGGTCATCTCCGGGTCGGTGGGGATGAAGTACATGTTGAGTTCGAGGGCGTCGGCGCCGGCCTGCTCGATCTTCTTCGCGTACCGGATCCACCCGCCGCTGGAGATACCGTTAAGGCTGCCGATGATGGGAATGTCCACGGCAGCCTTGGCTCGCCGAAGATGGTCCAGGTAACCGTCCGGCCCGAGGTTGTAGTCCGTCATGTCGGGGAAATATGACAACGCTTCGGCGAAGGACTCGGTCCCATGGGTGAGATGATGGTCCAGATCGTGGCTTTCGAGGGTGATCTGCTCCTCGAACAGAGAATTCAGGACGACCGCCGCGGCCCCCGCGTCCTCCATCTGCCGGATGTTGTCAACGTCCTCGCACAGGGGTGAGGCAGAGGCCACCAACGGGTTCTTGAGGATCAAACCCAGGTAGCTCGTAGAGAGATCAGTCATTGCGGTCCTCCTTGGTGGTGCCATCCACCTGCATGGCTGCCCAGTGCTCGTACAGTCGCCATCGGGTCCGCACGTCCTCTTGCGCAAGTTCCAGCAGCCACCGTGCCTGTTCCGGTTTGCTGCGGGCCAGGATCGTGTAGCGGGTTTCGTTGTAGATGTAATCCTTCAGGGGCAGCGTCGGAGCCTTGGAGTCGAGTTGGAGCGGGTTCTTGCCTTCTTTGACCAGGTCGGGATTGTAGCGGAACAGAGGCCAGTGTCCCGAGAGGACGGCGGCCTTTTGCTGCTCCAACCCGTGGGCCATATCGTAGCCATGGGCGATGCAGTGGCAGTAGGTCACGATGAGCGACGGGCCCTCGTAGGCTTCCGCTTCCAGGAACGCCTTGACCGTTTGGGTGTCGTTCCCCCCCATGGCCACGCGAGCCACGTAGATGTTGCCGTACGTCATGGCCATCATCGCCAGGTCCTTTTTCGGCATGAGCTTGCCCGCGGCGGCAAACTTGGCCACGGCCCCGCGCGGGGTGGCCTTGGACGCCTGTCCCCCGGTGTTGGAATAGACCTCGGTGTCGAGCACCATCACATTGACGTTGCGGCCCGACGCCAGCACATGGTCCAGTCCACCGTAGCCGATATCGTACGCCCACCCGTCGCCCCCGACGATCCACACGCTCCGCTTGACCAGTACATCGGCTAGGCTGAGCAGGTCGCGCGCCTCGGGCGTGTTGAGTCCTCCCAGCCGCTCTTTGAGCAGCTTCACGCGCTCGCGTTGCTGCTTGATGCCGGCCTCGGTGGCCTGATTGGCGTTGAGGAGCCCCCGGACCAGCTCGTCGCCGATGCTCGCCGAGAGGCGAGTGAGCAGTTCATGGGCGTATTCTGTTTGTTTATCCAGGGCCAGCCGCATGCCTAAACCGAACTCGGCGTTGTCTTCGAACAGGGAATTGGACCATGCGGGGCCGCGGCCGTCGCCGTTGAACGTCCACGGTGTGGTCGGCAAATTGCCCCCGTAAATAGAAGAGCAGCCAGTCGCGTTGGCGACGAGGGCGCGGTCACCGAACAGTTGGGTCATCAGCTTGATGTAGGGGGTTTCGCCGCAGCCCGCGCAGGCACCGGAAAATTCGAACAACGGCTGCAGCAACTGGGTGTCTTTCACGGCGGACAGGCTCAGCGCCCCTCGATCCATCTCGGGGAGCTCAAGGAAGAAGTCCCAATTCCGAGATTCTTCGTCACGGATCGGGGGCTGCGGCATCATGTTGATGGCCTTCAGCCGGACCTCGGTCTTGTTCTTGACCGGACAGACCTCCACGCACAGGGTGCAGCCGGTGCAATCTTCCGGCGCGACCTGCAGCGTGTAGTGCAGGTCTCCGAACTCGCGCCAACGGGCCGGCGAAGATTTAAAGCTGGCGGGTGCATTGGCCAGCAGCTTGGGATCGTACACCTTGGCGCGGATGACCGAGTGGGGGCAGACTAGCACGCATTTACCACACTGGATGCAGAGGTCCGCGTCCCACACCGGAATCTCCAGCGCGAGATTGCTTTTTTCCCATTGGGTCGTCCCGCTTGGATACGTGCCATCAGCTGGCAGGGCGCTGACCGACAGGGCGTCCCCCTCCCGCGCAAGCATGGGGGCGGTCACCTTCCGGACGAACTCGGGCGCTTCCGGCGGCACCGGCGGGCGAACGTCGAAGGCACTGGTCGCCTGACTCGGCACCTGGACCTCGTGCAGGTGGTCCAGCGCGCTATCGACCGCGGCAATGTTCTTCTGTACGACGGCGTCGCCCCGCTTGGTGTAGGTGTCTTTGATGGCGCGTTTGATCGCAGCGATGGCTTCGTCGCGCGGGAGCACACCGCTCAGGGCGAAGAAACATGGTTGCATGACCGTGTTGATGCGCCCTCCCATGCCTGTCTCGCGGGCGACGGCGTAGGCGTCAATGACGAAGAAACGTAACTTCTTGCCGATGATCTTTTCTTGGACGGTGCGAGGGAGATGATCCCACACCTCCTCCGGCCCGTACGGACTATTCAGCAGGAAGGTGGCACCGGGCTCGGCCGTCTTCAGGACGTCGAAGCGGTCCAGGAACGAGAACTGGTGACAGGCGACAAAGCTGGCCCGGTCGATAAGGTACGTGGAGCGAATCGGCTTGGGCCCAAAGCGCAGGTGCGAGATGGTGACCGAGCCGGCCTTCTTCGAATCAAAGACGAAGTAGCCCTGCGCATGGTTGTCGGTTTCTTCCCCGATAATCTTGATGGAGTTCTTGTTGGCCCCCACCGTGCCGTCGGCGCCGAGGCCGTAGAAGAGGGCCCGCACGGTGTCAGGCTTTTCCGTGAAGAACGTGGGGTCGTAGTCCACGCTCGTGTGGGTCACATCGTCGTGGATGCCAGTGGTGAAGTGGTTCTTGGGCTTGGCCTTGGCCATTTCGTCGAAGACCCCCTTGATCATGGCAGGAGAAAACTCTTTCGAGGAGAGCCCGTATCGCCCGCCGATGACCCGAGGCACCGCTCGGAACGGCGCCTCGCCGCTGGCCATCGCTTCGGTGACGGCCGCCATCACATCGAGGTAGAGGGGCTCGCCCGTGCTGCCCGGCTCTTTGGTCCGATCGAGCGCGGCGATGATCTTGACCGTAGGAGGCAGCGCGGCGACGCATACCTCCACCGAGAAAGGGCGGTACAGACGCACCTTCAAGACACCGACTTTTTCCCCCTGTGCCGTGAGATGTTCCACGACCTCCTGGGCCGCCTCGGCTCCGGAGCCCATCAACACCACCACGCGATCCGCATCTGGCGCGCCGACGTAATCGAACAGGTGGTATTGCCGTCCGACAAGGCGGGCGAATTTGTCCATAGCGTTCTGCACGATGGTCGGGCATGCCAGGTAGTACGGATTGACCGTCTCACGAGCTTGGAAAAACACATCCGGGTTCTGCGCCGTGCCGCGGACAAATGGGCGGTCCGGGGACAGCGCCCGGCCGCGATGGGCCCGCACGAGCTCATCGTCGATCATGGCACGGGCGTCCTCTGTGGTGAGGAGCTCGATTTTCATCACCTCGTGTGATGTGCGGAAGCCGTCAAAGAAATGGAGGAAGGGCACGCGGGATTCCAACGTGGCGGCCTGCGCGATCAAGGTAAAATCCATCGCCTCCTGGACCGAATTGGATGCCAGCATGGCAAAGCCGGTTGCTCGCGTGGCCATGACATCGCTGTGATCACCGAAGATCGAGAGCGCCTGGGCGGCGACGGAACGGGAAGCCACGTGGAACACGGCGGACGTGAGTTCCCCCGCGATCTTGTACATATTCGGAATCATCAAGAGCAAGCCCTGCGACGCCGTGAAGGTGGTGGTCAGCGAACCGGTTTGTAGCGCACCGTGCACCGCACCGGCGGCACCCCCCTCGCTCTGCATTTCCACCACCAGGGGAACGCTGTCCCAGATGTTCGTCCTGCCCTCTGCGGACCATTGGTCCGCCCACTCGCCCATGGCGGACGAGGGAGTGATGGGATAGATGGCGATGACGTCATTGATCTGGTGGGCGACGTACGCTACGGCCTCGTTTCCATCGATCGTGACTTTGGGTCTGCTCATTCCGCCCTCCGTTCTTTACTTCGAGATCTCTCGTATTCTCTGGCGAACCCAGGAATAATCAAAAAGGTTTCCGTCTGGTTAATCATGCATCCTTTGAGCCAAGTGACGGGATATCGGCTCGATGAAACATACCTTGAGCTCGATGTGAGGAGTGGCCAGTAGGGCGAGTCGGAGTATCGTTCCATGTGCTGCTGAGCTGCCACCGACGTTCCCCCCTGCGGAAGAACATGGCGCTACATGACAGAGATCATGAGCAAAAGGTGTGCCGTTTTACCGGCTGGTTTGTGCATGTCAGGGCGAAGCGGCTATCTCTTCAAAAATAATAGGAACATGGGATCGGGAGTGCAAGGTGGGCCGGGCAGAAAAACGACGGAGGATCACTGAACGGGGCAATGATGCCGCACCAGGAAGGTGGGTGATCAGGTAACCCCGCGAAAATTCAAGGGCACGCGCGGGAATGGAATTGTCCCAGAGTACCGTCCACGGGGCAGGCAGATCTACCGTCACCTGGGAATACCTGGTCCGAAATGGGTGAAGGAATATTCGCTTCCCTGTTATAATCCCCGCTTGTGTCTCCTCGCATGAGAGGTCCTATGCGCAAATGGATCATCTGGGCGACGGCGACGGCCCTCTACCTTTTAGTGAATTTCCACCGTTTCGCCCTCGGCATCATCTCGGATCAGCTCATGGCCGCCTTCAAGATCGCGGCGGTGGGACTGGGTGGACTCTCCGCCCTCTACTTCTACCTCTACGCTGTGCTCCAGATGCCAGCGGGCATCCTGGCGGACACGTGGGGACCGCGCCGGACGATCACCGCCAGCGCCGTGATCATGACAGCCGGCGCGTTCGTCTTCGGGGCTGCCTCGGACCTGACCACGGCTTACCTGGGGCGATTCCTGGTCGGCGTCGGGGTGGCGGCGGTGTTCGTGAACATCCTGAAGCTGATTGCCGACTGGTTTCCCCCTCAGTACTTCGCGACGATGACCGGCCTCACCACGACCGTCGGCTTCCTCGGTGGCTTCATGGCGAGCGGCCCTTTCGCCCGCGTGGTCGAGGTCGTGGGCTGGCGGTGGGGATTTCACGGCGTCGGGTTGATCACGGCCGTTATCGCGCTCGGCTGCTTCTGGATGATTCAAGATTGGGCCGCTCTTCCCGCGGCGACGCGCACGCCAATTGTCCGCCCTCTCTGGGCGGTGCTCAAGACCCCGGAGACCTGGCCGGTCTTTTTCGCCAAGGTCGGGATCACCGGGACCTTTCTCGCCTTCTTTGCCTTGTGGGGTCACCCGTACCTCATGCAGGTGCACGGGCTGACGCGTTCCGAGGCCGGGGACCTCATCGGCGTGGGGGTGCTCGGCTTTGTCACGGGGGGGATCGTCATTGGGTATCTCTCGGACCGGCTCTTCCAGCAGCGCAAGCTTCCCCTCCTGTTGGGCGGCGGCTGTTACGCCCTGTTCTGGATCGGTCCTGCCGCGAACCTCGTCCCGGCGTCTCGTCTGGGCCCCTACCTGTTCGCCTTTGGCTTTTTCGCGAGCAGCCTCCTGCTCTGCCTCTCCTGCATCAAAGAGCAGCAGCCCGAGCGGGTCGGCGTCGCATTAGCCGTCGTGAATATGGGGGGATTCCTGGGCGCGGCGGTCCTTCAGGTCCTGTTGGGGTTCGTCCTCGATTTCCACTGGCAGGACGCGATGCGGGAGGGGGCGCGGCTGTACCCGCCCCATGCCTTCGCCTGGGCCTTTCGCATCTGTCTGTTACTGGTGGGTGCGGCCCTCGTCAGTGTCGCGTTGATCCGAGAAGGGCCGGCCGGGCTTCCCTCACCGGCCAAACCATCCGACCATTTATCCTGAGCTTGCCGAAGGGCTCGCCCTGAGCCCCGCCCTGAGTTTATCGAAGGGACAGTCGAAGGGCTGCCCCGCCCGTGCGAAAAAAGGAGTCATTGACAGCACACTAAGAAATATCTATCATGTATTCGACTCTAGATTCTCACGGATCTGCCTTTTGAGATTTCCAAGGCCGCGAGGACTGTAGTCCCGCGGCCTTGGTGTTCCAATGATGGGCGATCAAGCCTGCGACTACAGCAGGCGAATGGAGGAAGGATGGCAGAGTATCGGCGGCGTGAATACCAGGGGAAAGAGGGGGATGAGCGCCCCTCGCATCGTCGTCCCCTCGAGGTCACCGTGGACGAACGCGGGGTCGAACCGGCGCTCCGCGCCTTCAAGCGCATCGTGCTTCGTGACGGGATCCTCCGGGAGTTGAAACGGAAAAAGAGCTATGAAAAGCCAGGGGAGCGGAAGCGCCGCAAGGTTCGCGAGGCTGCTCGTCGGCGTCGCAAACAACAGAACCGCGCCCTCAGGCGTCAGGATGACCGACCGTAAGAGTGCGGTCCGGCCTAGCACAGCATCGGGGATCGGTATCGGGAAAAGGAGAAAGAAGCATGGGATCGAAAGTGTACGTGGGCAATCTCCCCTTCACCGTGGATGAGCAGCAACTCCGCACGCTCTTTGAGGAAGGTGGCCGCGAGGTGCTCGAAGTCAATATCATCACAGATCGGGATACCGGACGCCCGCGCGGCTTTGCGTTTGTGAACATGGCCACCGAGGAAGGCGCGCAGGCGGCGATCAGTTCCCTCAACGGTACCGAGGTCGGTGGGCGCGCCCTCACGGTCAACATGGCCCGCGAGCAGCAGCCCCGGGGAGGCGGTGGTCGTGGCGGTTTTGGCGGGGGGCGTGGCGGTGGCGGCGGCGGCCGCCGAGATAGGTACTGATGGTCAAGCGCTAAAAAAGGAGAAAGCTCGGCAGCACATAGAGCACCGGGTGGGCTACATAAGCCCCCCGGTGTTTTTTTTCGAGCAGCAGGAGTCGGCCGAGGGGACGGGGGCGAGGACCTGGCGTGAAGGAGCCCCAGGTGACCCGTCCTGATCTTTTGTGCGCCGGTTGCTGCCTTCCCCGGCAAGCACCAGCCCTCCCGGATCACGAGACCCGGTAATCTAGATCGGACAAACCTCCTGGGGCTCGCCCTCCGAATATACCAAAGGCAAAGTCGCGTCAAGGGACAAAATTCCCGACCCGCTTTCCCCAGACCATCACGTTCAAGGCGTCTCCTCCTCTCATCATCCTCGGGTTCCCCCTTGGCCTGGTGGGCAGTGCCTGACCTGCGGCACGCTGTCCTATCACCTCTCCAACCCTCTCAATTTCCAAATTCGAATTTCGAAATTCGAAATGTAGCACAGGGCTCTCCACACTCCACTCTCGACTCTCAGCCCTGAACCCTCACCTGTGTGTGCAGGACGCGGCAACTGGACTCTCTGCACATCTCGCTTGTCGACTTCCAGGGGGCGCCGCCAGGGCCGACATTACCTGACTTCCAAGCCGACATCCTTGATCGCCTGGGTGCACCGCTGGTTCAGCTTCTTCTCGTTTTTCTTCAGGCACTGGACCAGGCGGCCCTCACCGGGCCTGAAATTCGCGCAGTATGTTTCGAGGTCGGCATCGCACTCGTTGGCCACGTAAGTCAGCGCCGCAACCGCGCGCTCGAGCTGCACGGCCGCGTCGTAAAGCGCGTATTCACACCGCCCAGACAGCTTGTCCTGATGCGAAAACAGGCAAGCAAGCACGCGGCCCTCGCCGGGCGTGACGTTGCTGCAATAGGTTCGGATCTCCTTGTTACAACCCTCGGCCACGGATTTGACGATCTTCTCTAGTGCCCAGGTGTCGTGTGTGGACAGGATCACCAGCCCCAGCGTCGCACCCAACGCAATCAGCGTTTTCATCCTCTTCATCATTGCCTCCTCTGCTTGATGGTTTCTTGAAGGAACGGTCAATGCCCTTTCTTCGCGGCAAGCGATGCACTCAACCACAGGAGTGTCTTCCCGGTTCCTCCAAATAGCATGGAGGCCTTGTGGTTGTAAATCGGGGGCAAACCGGTTTTTTCTACCAGGCAAAGCTCCATGGTTTGCATAGGCAAAAAACCTATGCCCCTAGTGCGCCCAAGAGGATTCGAGCCTCTGAGCTGCGAATAGGGAATCGGATCCATCGGGAGGATTGGTCAACAAAAGGCGTGACTTCTTCTAGATACGGGTGGTGCCGTCACCTGGCGGTCCCTCATTCGTTTTGGTCTTTGCTTTCGGGCGGCAGGCCACCCTTTTTATGAACCGGCCGGTGCTGCTCGTCCTGCGGTCCCCCGCCATGACCAGTGGTGTGTGATGTGGCATCTTCCGTTTTGCCATAGCGGTTCTGCTCGCGAGAGGCGTACTCAAAGACTTCCGGCAACCTGTCAAGATTCTTCCATGGGACAAATTTTTGCCAGGTCACCTGGCCGGTATT
>JAPUFX010000003.1 GCA_027293415.1 Candidatus Methylomirabilota bacterium | reverse complement strand
CCGCACCAACTATTTCCCGCTAACAATCCCCCCTTGGTGCGTCACTTCCGCTAGGGGGGCAGGCCCCCCTTCGGCGCTCGCCTTTAGCCTCGCTGAGCACCCCCCAAGCATAGGGGAGTCTCTCCCCTACAACCCCTCAGTGCCCCTCGCGGAAGCTTGCTGTGCTTAGGGAGATTTAGTTGGAGAGGCACTAGGTGGGCCGCATGATCCGCTTCAGGGCCGAAAGCAGCATGTGGACGTGATTCTCGGTGCTGCTACACCCCATCAGGCCGATACGCCAGACCTTGCCGGCGAATTCGCCAAGCCCCGCGCCGATTTCAATGTTGTACTCGTCCAGGAGACGCCGGCGCGTGGGGGCGTCTGCCAGGCTCTCAGGAATCCAGACGGTGTTCAGCATGGGCAGCCGATAAGGCGGCTCGACCACGAACGTGAAACCCAATTCTTCCAGGCCGTCGCGCAGCAGTTCGTGATTCCGCCGGTGCCGCGCGAAGCGCGCTTCCAGTCCCTCTGTCAATATGATTCGCAGGGCCTCGTGCAGCGCGTACATCAAGCTGATGGGGGCCGTGTGATGGTACGTGCGCTGCTCGCCCCAGTAGTTGCGCACCATTCTCATGTCCAGGTACCAGCTCTGGACCTTCGTTTTGCGCGCATCCATCGCTGCCACGGCGCGTGGACTAAACGAAACCGGTGACAGTCCGGGCGGCGCACTGAGGCATTTCTGGGTGCCGCTGAACGCGGCGTCAATGCCCCAGTCGTCCACGCGCACGTCTGTCCCACCGAGCGAAGTGACCGCGTCGACGAGCAGGAGCGCGCCAGCCTCATGTATGATCCGGCTGATGTCCGTCAGCGGTTGCAGCACGCCCGTGGATGTCTCTGCGTGGACGAGGGCGACGAGCTTGGGTTTGCACTCTCGCAGGGCATCTTCAACCTGTTGCGGATCGATGGGGGACCCCCACGGCGCGTCTACGCGGTGCAGCTTGGCACCGCAGCGCCCCACGATATCGGCCATGCGGTTGCCAAACACGCCGTTCACGCACACCAGCGCTTCGTCCCCGGGCTCCAGCAGATTGACGAAGCACGTTTCCATTCCAGCGCTGCCTGTGGCCGAAACGGCAAGGGTCATTTCGTTTGCCGTCTGAAAAGTGGCCTGGAGCATCCTCTTGACCTCGTCCATGATCACCAGAAACTGCGGGTCCAGGTGGCCGATCAGCGGGGTTGCCATGGCGCGCAGGACGCGCGGGTGGACGTCGCTGGGGCCGGGACCCATCAGGAAGCGCGGCGTGGGGATCAATTCACGGGGCAGAGACACGCAAATCCTCCGATCAGCCTGGCGTTTCGCCGGCGCCATCGGCCGGCTGGGAGGGTTGGGATTACTCACGCGACAGCACGCAGGGACACCCCAGGAACTGAAAAGCTATATTACGGGACACTACCTGTCAATATGAAGTTTTTTCATATCTACAAGGGGGATAGCCATGAGTGGTAGTCCCCCTTGCCCTTGTTCCTGTTCCTGTCGCACCCCAGGGTGACTCAGCCGTAGTCCAAGTCGTCCGCGTCATCGACGGCGACACCTTGCAGGTCCATTCGTGTGGTGGCAAGCATGCAGTCATGACCTGGTTTGCTCGAACACACGGCTTCTATGGTGAACGGCGCGGGAAAAGAGAAGTCTACTTAATGAGTAGACTTTTGGGTCCTCAGCGATTCAGCCACGATTGTTGGGGTCAGACATTGCTAATTGTAATGATCGCCATCATCTTCGCGGGATTCAGTTCGGTGAGGTCGGGATAGGAGGGGGGTCGAGGATGCGGTCAATTCGTATGATTCGGTAATTTGCTTAGACAATCCGATCTTCTGACGAACGACGGCAACTCAGATTCCATCTTTGCGGGGCTGGCAGCTGCGAATGTCACAGCGTCGCCGTGAAGAAACATCTTGATCCATACCCCCCGCGAGTCGTACCAGAGCTCACGATCTTGACCATCTTGATCTTGTACAACGTACCGTTCCGCCGTTTCGGACTTATTTCCGACAGATACAGTCTCCACTCCCTTATTGGAGATGGTCATTGATTCAAGTTCGCCAGTAATTGGACTCATGGCCTGAACGATATGGTCCGACCCTCTAAATGCAGGGTTCAAGAAATTTGTTGGGATGGCCTCTCCGGAAATTTGCTGACTCTTCTCTGATCCGAATTTTTTGAAGAGTCCCTTATCTTTCCGAAATACCGAGACCGTGATCGGATCTCCGAATTCATCCCATGGACACACACTCGGTCGCACCATACGCACGAAAATGGAACACCAGCCTGCAGTAAAAGATTCGAACGCGACCAGCGTGCCGTTGCGCCACACCTCTCTTCGATTCGAGGCACGGCAGTAACCGGTATCATCCAACCATTCCTCGGTTTCCACGACGACATCTTCGCCCTGTCGGGTCGATATAATCTTCTGTATTCCTGTTTGGTTGTTGTTGCGAGTAATCTCATAGTAGAACGTCCCAAGAGGCCAATCCTGGGATACCGCGGTTCCGCTCAAACAGAGAAAGGTGATACAGACGAAGAGCAACCTTCCCAGTGTGATCCGGGGCTTTGTATTCCTGTCAAGATTTCGACGATGAGCCAATTCTCTGCTTTCCCCCCACCGGGTGTGTGGCAAACCGAAACGTTACGTATTCCCGTTGTGCCTATTGCACGCCCCGGCTTGCCCCTGGGGATAGAGAAGTGCAATTCCCGCACCAGCGTCGGCGGGAGGAGGTGGGACGAACGGATCACGGCGTGCCGAGAAAGGATTGAGGTGCTCAGGGAGGGCTGAACGGCTTCAGTCGAAGCGGAGAGGAAAGGGTACTGATCCGGTGGCCCACTCCAGCATGCTTGTCGTGTCCGGCATGTAGTTTTGGCTTGGTTTACTTGGGGACGCGGCTTCTTGGGTGAGACAATGCGGCAATAGGGAAGGTTTTTTTAAAAACAACGGCGAAGGAACAAATAAAAGCCTGCAATGGTGCGGGGTGATTTCTCTACATTAAACGTTTCAATTCCTCCTCAAGGCGCGCCAATGTCTCGGCGCATTTTTTCTGACAGCTTTCGCAAAAAATCACCTGATCATCATAACTCAAGCCACTCGCAAGCTTCTGGCTGGATCCGTCAGGTTCGGCAATTGAAGCGCGCAGCACCTTTCTCAACTCCATGCACGAGATTGTACGATCATCGTGCACATGTAATGTGTCCCGGCAAATCACAGGCGGGCCTGCCAATCCTTTTCGGTCAAACACTAAAAACTCTCGCGCCGATTGTATATACTTTTGGGCCCGTTCAATATCCTCTGTGGCTTTATGCTTCATGACAAGAATCCGCTCAACCTGATTGATGGCTTCTTTTAAGGTGACAAACTCCATTTTCTTGCCCCCCATATGGTCGACGACTTCGAGAAGGCGGTGCAAAGCTTGTGCCAGGGGCTATTTGCGGTTTTTTTGCCGGGATAGGTCTTCTTGGGTCTGCGTAGTTGGGGTCTCGGAAGAGCTACGAAGCAGGTGACGTCCGCGTCCTCGGCGATTCAGCCGGGGGATATAGGAGGGCAATGGCGGGAAATTCGTTGACAAATTAGGCGTTCTTCGGTCTATTACGGAAGGCCCAAGCAAGAGGTGGGACAGCTCAACGCCCGAGGAGGTCAATCGCACAGGAGGAGTAGGCGATGCGGCGTGGGCGCGAGTACGGGATCACAGTGCTGCGGGTCACTCTGGGAGTGGTCTTCGTGATGCACGGCTATTCCGCCGGCTTTGAACTTACCCCTGCCGGTGTGGCCGGCTTTAATGCCTCCATGGGCATTCCGCTCCCGACGGTCACGGCCTGGTTTGTGATCCTGGGCCACTTCCTGGGTGGGGCATCGCTCGTCCTGGGGTATTACACTCGTATCGGCGCGTTAGTCCATGTGGTGATTATGGGGGGTGCGGTCTTCTTCGTCCACCTGGGGCAGGGTTTTTTCCTGCAAGGCATCATCGTGGACGCCGCGGCGGGCAAGGCGATCGCCGGCGGGTACGAATACGGCCTCGTCCTCCTCATGGCTTCAGTCGCGATCCTCTTCCTTGGAAGTGGGCCGCTCGGTCTCGACCGCCCAAAACGCTGATCACCCGACCGGCCCGACTGGAGAGAAAAGCTCCTTGCCGCCCTATCTGGGTTATGGTATGGTCCCTCCCGTTTTGGCTCAGAACCTCGCGCTCTATATCCTTGGGGCGAAATTCCTAGATCACACGAGACACGGATGACGTAGCGGCATGCGGGTATCCCACACGCCTCTCGATATTCGTCGTCTGCCGACCCGGTTCGAGGGGTTGGTACACATCGACGTGGACCTTACACCCCGGAGGACCTGGTGATTCTGCTGCTGGTCGTCCTCCTTTGCCCATTTTTCGCCGCGGCCCTGACCCCTCTTGTTGCGCGGGTCTTGGGAACGCGGACCGGGTGGTGGGCCGCTGGGGTCGCCTTAGGAAATACCCTGGCGCTGCTCTCTCTGCTCCCCGACGTACTCCACGGAACGACCCTCACATACACGCTTCGCTGGGTCCCCCTTCTCGACGCCAACCTCACGCTGATGGTGGACGGGCTGAGCCTCTTCTTTGCCCTCCTCATCTCCTTCGCCGGGTGTCTCATCATGGCCTACGGCCGCTTTTACCTGGACCCGCGCGAGGAGCACGGGAAGTTCTTCACCTACATGCTGCTCTTCATGGGCTCCATGTTGGGGGTGGTCCTGACTGACAACCTGATTGCCCTGTTTGTCTTCTGGGAGCTGACCAGCCTCTCTTCATTCTTCCTCATTGGGTTCTGGGACCACCGAGAGGCCTCACGCTACGGAGCGACCCAGGCCCTCCTGATCACCGCGGGCGGCGGGATGGCCATGCTCATCGGGTTCATCCTCTTGCATCAGGTCACCGGATCCTGGGACATACAGTCGGTCCTGAGCCAAGGCGACATCATCCGCGCCAGCCCCCTCTATCTGCCCATCCTCGGTCTGGTGTTCCTCGGATGCATGACCAAGTCGGCCCAGACCCCCTTTCATATCTGGCTCCCCAACGCCATGGAAGCCCCGACGCCGGTGAGTGCGTATCTGCACTCCGCGACGATGGTCAAGGCCGGTCTGTACCTCGTGGCGCGCCTGCATCCGGCCCTTTCGGGGACCGAGGCATGGCTGTACCTGGTCGGAGGGGTCGGCATCCTTACCCTGTGTGTCGGGGGATTCTTGGCGTTAGCCCAGGACGATTTGAAGGCCATGCTGGCGTACTCCACGGTGAGCCAGCTGGGGCTGATTATGGCGCTGTACGGCCTGGGGACCCGCCAGGGGGTGGTGGCGGGGTCCTTCCACCTCATGAACCACGCGGCCTTTAAGGCAGCCTTGTTCCTGTGCGTGGGAATGGTGGAACATGAAACCGGGACGAGACGGTTGAGCCAGTTGGGAGGCCTGTGGCGGGCGATGCCCTGGACAGCGGTTTTTACCCTGGTCTCGGCGGCCGCCATGGCTGGCTTGCCGCCCTTTGGGGGCTTTGTGAGCAAGGAGCTCTTTTATGCGGCCACGCTGGACGTGACCGGCGGTGCGGAGCGGGTCCTGTTGCCTGTCCTCGCGGTGGCAGGATCGGCCTTCACGTTTGCGTATTCGTTGCGGCTCGTCTATGGGGTCTTCTTCGGGGAGCCCGGGCATCCCCCCAAACATCCCCACGAGGCTCCGCTGGGGATGCGGTGGTCGCCGTTCATTCTGGCCGCGCTCAATCCCTTCCTCGGGCTTTGGCCGGCTCCCGCGGATCACTTCCTCCTCGAGCCTATGGCTTCTGGCATTCTCAGGCAAAACGTACACGTCGACTTAGCCCTCTGGCACGGCTTCGGAGCACCCCTGCTGATGAGTGTCATCACCATTGCGGCCGGCCTCATCCTCTATCCCGCATGGTTGGGGATCCAGCGGTGGCAGGGAGATGTTTTTTCCCGGCTCAGCCTGGAGAGCACCTACAAAGGCAGTCTCCAGGTCCTGTCGCGGTCGGGGAGGGACGTTTCGCTCTGGCTCCAATCGGGCTTTCTCAGACAATACCTGCTCTGGATTCTCTCCTTTCTGAGCCTGGTCGTCCTCTCCACCTTCATTTGGAATCGGGTCTCCCTCATCCCTGTAGAGGCGCGATCGGTCCTCTCCTACGAGGGGATCCTGCTCATCCTGACGGTCGTGGCCAGCATTGCAGTGGTCTTCGCTCCTCGACCACTCCCCGCGGTAATTCTGCTCGGAGGGGTGGGATTTCTTGTGGGGATTCTCTTCATCCTCCTGTACGCCCCGGACCTCGCTCTCACCCAGATCCTCATCGAGACCGCCTCCCTCGTCCTTTTTCTGTTGGTGATCTATCGTCTTCCTCCGTTTATTCCGGAACAGGCCTCTCGCGGTCGCCTGCTGCGGGACGGACTTTTGGCCACCGTGGTGGGTGGCGCGGTGACGGCGGTCGTTTTGGCCACCGCCGGCCAAGGGTATTTCCCTTCGATCGCAGAGTTCTTTCTCCGTGAAAGTGTCCCTGGGGGAGGCGGCAGAAACGTGGTCAATGTGATCCTCATCGACTTCCGCGGATACGACACCCTGGGGGAGGTTACGGTCTTGGCCATCGCTCTTCTGGGTGTCTTCACCCTGCTCAGCAGAAAGGATACGCGATGACGCGGCCAACGACGGTCATTGCCGAGACGATCACCCAGTGGTCCTTTCCCGTCATCTTCCTCTTTTCGCTGTATCTCCTCTTGGCGGGCCACAATAATCCGGGGGGAGGGTTCATCGCCGGCCTCATGACCGCGGCGGCCCTGGTGTTACAGTACATCGTGTTTGGGATGCGGGAAGTGCAACGCGTTACCCCGTCCAGCTATCTCGGCCTGGTGGCCCTCGGGCTGACCCTCGCGCTCGGCACCGGCCTGGGCAGCCTTTTTTTGGGATGGGGATTTCTCAAGAGCGGCATCCTGCACCTGCATCTCCCCATCTTCGGGGAAGTCGAGGTTGTTTCGGCCTTCGTCTTTGATGTAGGGGTGTACTTCATCGTAGTCGGGGTCACCTTGACCGTCATATCGCTGCTGGGAAGGGAGACGGCGTGACGACCTTACTTGCCATTACTATTGGGGTCCTCTTCGGGACCGGGGCGTTCCTCGTCCTCCGTCGCAATGCGCTGAAGGTCATCATTGGTCTCTCCCTCATCTCTCACGCGGCAAATCTCTTGCTCGTTACTTCTGGGGGCTTTGCCGGAAATCGTCCGCCCATCATCGGGCCTGGCGGCGGGTTGTACGTCGATCCGTTACCGCAGGCGCTGGTCCTCACCGCCATCGTGATCAGCTTCGGGGTGACCGCCTTTATGGTGGTCCTCCTGTACCGTCTCTATCAGCGGACGGGAACCGTTGACATGGATCAAATCCGGAGACTTCGAGGATGAAAATGCTGGTGGTCCTCCCCGTTTTGATTCCCTTGGCGACCGCCATCGTTACGATCTTTCTCGGACGGTCCCTTCGCGGAAAGATCCTGGCGAGCCTGGTCGGAGGGGGGGCCACATTCGCCAGCGCCCTCCTCCTCCTCAGGACCGTCTGGAGCTGGGGAACCGTGGTCCACGTCATGGGCAGCTGGTCTCCCCCCTTCGGCATCATCCTGGTGGCGGATCTCTTAAGCAGCGGGATGGTCCTCCTGTCGAGCGGTGTGGCTCTGGTCGCCCTCTGCTACTCCGTGGGATACGTTGACGAAGAGGGGCAGCGGCTCGCGTACCATCCTCTCTTCCATCTGCTCATGATGGGCATCTATGGTGCCTTCCTCACCGGGGACATCTTCAACCTGTTTGTCTTCTTCGAAATTCTCTTGATCTCCTCCTACGCCCTGGTGGCCTTTGGTGGTGAGGACTATCAGCTCGAGGCCTCGCTCAAATACGCCACCATCAACCTCATTGCCTCTGCGGTGTTTTTATTGGCGGTGGGCGGGCTGTACGGCGTCATGGGAACCTTGAACATGGCCGATCTCAGTCTCAAGATCGGGGGGCTTCAGGAGCCGGGCCCCCTCCCCACCATCTTCCTCCTCTTCATCGCGGTCTTCGGGGTAAAGGCATCAATGTTTCCGTTTTACTTCTGGCTGCCTGACGCCCACTCGAGTGCCCCGACCCCGATCAGTGCCATGCTTTCCGGCGTCCTGATCAAGGTGGGCGCATACAGTATTCTCCGAGTTTCCAGTGTGATCTTTGTCCCCCTCCGGCCCGACGCGCAGGAGTGGATTTTGGCCCTTGCGGCGGTCACTATGGTGGTGGGGGCTTGTGGAGCCCTCGCCCAGTCGGACGTCAAGCGCCTCCTGGCGTATTCGAGCGTGAGCCAGATGGGTTACATCATCTTGGGCCTCGGGATCGGAACCCCCCTCGCCCTCCTGAGTACACTCCTCTTTATCGTGAATCACGCCCTGTCCAAGGCGATGCTCTTCCTCACGGCAGGGGTTGTCATTGAGGCGACGGGGACGAGGGAGATGGGAGGCATGGGGGGACTTGCCCGGCAGATGCCCTGGACGGCAGGTGCTTTTCTGATCGGGACTATGGGCATTGCCGGAGTCCCCCCCCTCCTCGGCTTTTTCGCCAAGTTTCTTCTCATCCAGGCCGCACTCGAGTCGGGGCACGGATTCCTCGCGGCGTTGGCGGCAGGCTTGGCCATCGTGACCCTCTGGTATCTCTTTGCTGCCTGGCAACAGATCTTTTGGCGTGAAGGCAGCGGACGCGCTCTCCACCCGGCCCCTCGGCTCATGAAAGGATCGGGACTTGTCTTGGCCGGGGTCATCCTGGTCGGCACAATATTTCTCAACCCCCTGGTCGATTTTCTGCGAGCCGTGGAAGCTCAACTGAGGCAGCCGGAGGCCTACGTCACGGCCGTTTTTCGGGAGGTGCCGCCTGTGACAGCCTCCACTGTGGAGCCGCAATGAAAGAGCGCAAACTTTGGATGCTCACCCTCGTGCTCGCCGTGGTGTGGTGCTTTCTGAGCGGGGCGATAACCTTGGCCAACTTCCTCATGGGATTGCTGATGGGGACACTCACCCTCGTGCTGTTTCGCCCGTTCTTTCCGTGGAGTCCGTCTCCACTCCGTCTGTTCCGGAAGATCCCGGCCTTCCTCCGCTACCTCGCGCACTTCCTGTACGAGCTGCTCAAGGCGAATCTGCAGGTGGTCTATATGGCGCTCCATCCCAAGATGCCGATCCGTCCGGGGATTATTGCCTTTGCGACCCGTCACCGGAGCCCTCTCGGGACCACGCTGTTGGCCAACAGCATTACGCTCACGCCCGGGACCCTCACGATGGATGTCGCTCCGGATGGACGGACCCTCTACATCCATACGCTGGACATTGCCCACCCGGAGGAGGTGCGGGAGGGGATCCGGCGGGGTCTGGAAGATTACACAGTGGAGGTAGCAGACTGATGACACTTCTCGTGAACGGAGCACTCCTGGTGGCGGCCTGCTCGACTCTTCTGTGTCTCTACCGCATTGTGATAGGCCCCTCGGTCCCTGATCGGGTGGTTGCCTTTGATGCCTTCTCTACAAACCTGGCCGTCGTCGTCGTGCTGCTGGTCATTCGGGATGGCTTGGTCGAACTCATCGATGTCGTCCTGGTCCTGGCGATCCTGGGATTTGTGGGAACTATGGCTATAGCGAAGTACATCAAAAAGGGGGATATCGTTGGTTGACGTCGTTGCGGGGATCCTGATTCTGATCGGGACTTTCTTTCTGGCGGCCGGCTCCATTGGTCTCATCCGGTTTCCCGATGTGCTGTGCCGGATGCATGCCACCACGAAAACCACCACGCTTGGGGCTTGTAGTATTTTTCTCGCCGCCACGGTCAAGTACGGAAACTCTCCCATCGGCCTCAAGGCGTTGCTGGCTTTGTGTTTTCTGCTGCTCACCGCGCCCGTCGGGGCTCATATGATCGCTCGGGCCGCCTATCGGGGTCGGGTTCCGCTGGCCGCCGATCGGATGGTCGCGGATGACCTGAGGGAAGCTGTGGAGCCATCCGCCTACGCGGCCGAGCAGGACTCCCGCGCTCGGTGACGCACCTTCCCAATACGCCTCTCTCATCCGAGACCTGTCTTGTCCTCCCCAAGGTGTCTCTCGCATCCATACATCCAGCAAAATGCTTTAAAATCAATTAATTGGCTCACAGCATTATTTTTTATAATGCAACGCAAAAAATACTTGACAGGTATGACGCAGGGTGTTATATTCCCTAACAGAACGTCCTGATCCTCTTGGGTTGGCCAAGAAGAGATTATGGGTAAACACTGATAACGTAAGGTAAGGAGGGATGTTATGAATCAGCCCGATTTCACAGAGATCAGCACCAAGGCGAATGAGGCGTGGACCGAGACAGTTGATAAAGCGCTGGGGGCCTTATCCCTGGCTGGCGAGGTCCAGCGGGACGTCTCGGGCCGGACGGTCGATGCCAACGCCGCCATCGCGCGGGAAGGCGTTCAGTATCTGGACGAGGTCCAGGGAACGATCCGGCGCGCGTCTGAAGAGGCCAGGGACGTCTTGAACCGTCAGTGGGCTGTGGCTCAGGAATTTCCGAAGGATCCGATGGCTTTTCCCCAAAAAGTGGTGAGCCTCTACTGGGGGGAGGGAGAAAAGTTCACGAACCTCGGGGATGCCCAGCTGGAGGCCCTGACCCGGTTCACCGGGAACCTTCAAAATCTTCTGGAGAAGGCCGGCAAGGAGACCCGGGAGAGCCTGACGAAGTATACCGAAAAGATCCTCGCCCTTTACGGCCTCAAGAACTAAGGCCAGCCTGCTTTGCCAAAGGCCCCGTCAATTGACGGGGCCTTTCTCTTTTAAACACTCCCTCTTCATGCCTTCCTCTGTCCGGCGGTCATCCGTCCCGCAGGCCTCTCAGACCGTAAGAGCGCGCCGCTCTTCCTTCTTGAAGTTTCGGTCCATTGCCTCCTAATGCTCTGTAAAAACAGAGGTCGAGGGTTTCATCTTGACAGGTATGGGGGATCCTGTATAGGCTACTCCCCCGCCCCACCAGGGTCCTCTGCGCGAGAGCCCGGGGCAGTCGACACCCCGGATCAGCATTTTCATTTCATATCAGAAGGGAACTCTTGGCAAGGAGGTGAAGCATGAAGAGGAGAACCTTTACTCGCCGAACCCGGTGTATCGCTGCCGTATCCGCAGCCATGTTTGTGCTGGCCTTGGTCATGGCTCCTGCGGCCATGGCAGCAGAGCAGCCCCGGTATGGGGGGAGCCTGGACTTTGCCGTGCCGAAAGACCCCCCCTCCTTTGATGGGCATCGGGAGACCACCTTTGCGCTGATTCACCCGGTGGCCCCTCACTACAGCCTGCTGTTGAAGTTCGACCAGATGAACTACCCAAAGATCGTCGGGGACGTGGCAGAAAGCTGGAAGATTTCCAAAGATGGGAAGACATACACCTTCAAGATCCGGAAAGGGATCAAGTTTCACGACGGATCCCTCCTCACGGCCCGCGACGTCAAGGCCACGTACGACAAGATCATCTCCCCACCCCCGGGCGTATCGAGCGCCCGCAAGGGGGCCTATCTCGTGGTAGAGTCGGTGAAGGCGCCGGACGCCCGGACGGTCGTGTTTCGCCTGAAGTGGGCAGCCCCCTCCTTCTTGGCGAATCTCGCCTCCCCTTGGAACTTCATCTACAAGGCGGACATCCTCGCGAAGGATCCGCATTGGTATGAGAAGAACATCAATGGGACCGGCCCCTTCAAGTTTGCGGAGTTTGTC
This sequence comes from Candidatus Methylomirabilota bacterium, assembly GCA_027293415.1. Classification (NCBI taxonomy): domain Bacteria; phylum Methylomirabilota (SeqCode); species Candidatus Methylomirabilota bacterium. The sequence continues at coordinate 23,651 of JAPUFX010000003.1, read as the reverse complement.
CCAGGGTCTCACTGGATCGGCAAGAGGAACGAGGACTACTTCGTGAAGGGTCGGCCCTACCTCGACGGATACAGGGCCATCTTCATTAAGTCGAGCTCGGCCAGGGTGGCCGCGGTCCGGGGCGGGCGCGCCCTCATCGAGTTCCGGGGGTTCCCTCCCTCGAGCCGTGACGACCTGGTCCGGGCCTTAGGAGACAAGATCCGGGTCCAGGAGGGCCCATGGCTCTGCTATCTCTCGGTCGCCATTAACAACGAAAAGAAGCCTTTCAATGATGTGCGGGTCCGGAAGGCCCTGACGTTAGCCCTGGACCGCTGGGAGGCTTCACGGTACCTGTCCAGGATCGCCATCATCAAGCCGGTGGGAGGCATCATGCGCCCCGGCTCCGAATTTGCCGCGACCGAGGCAGAGCTGACGGGGCTCGTCGGCTACGGCAAGGACATCAAGGCTGCCCGGAAGGAGGCCCGCCGCCTCCTCAAGGAGGCCGGAGTTCCCGAGGGGTTTTCTTTCACCTTCAAGAATCGCGACCTGCCGATGCCGTATGAGCATATGGGAATCTGGCTCGTCGACCAGTGGCGAAAGATCGGGCTCAACGTCTCGCTCAAGGTCTTGGAAAAGGGTCCGTTCTTCGGTGATCGGAAAAAGGGAAACTTCCAGACCATCATGGACTGGGAGTGCGGCTTTATGGACGAGCCGGATCTTCAGCTCTCCAAGTTCCTCTCCATGGGGACAAGCGGTGCCAACTACTCGCGCTACGAGGATCCGGTCTTGGACAAGCTGTACGAAAAGCAGAGCCGCGCCAGGAGCAAGAAAGAGCGGATGAAGCTGATCCGCCAGTTTGAGAAGCGAGTGCTCAGCGAGAAGGTCTACACGTTTCCCACCCTCTGGTGGTTCAAGATCAATCCCCACTGGGCCAAGGTACGAGGCTGGAACCAGCTCCCCAGCCACTACCTCAATCAGGACTTGCGGGACGTCTGGCTGGCCGATAAGTAGTAGCCCTCGTGAGGGGGATTGAGCGCTCGGCGCTCCTCAAAACGGTGGCCCGCCGCGCAGGGGAAGGCGGCGGGCCACCTTCTTTTTGAGAGGCAATGCAACGATATATCATCAAGCGGTTCCTCTTGATGATCCCGACCCTTCTCGGGGTCGCGGTCTTCATCTTCCTCCTCATGCGGGTGATTCCAGGTGACGTCGTCGAGCTGAGACTCACCAGCGAAGGGGGTTTCGTCACGGAAGAGGTCCTGGCCACGGAGCGGGCGCGGCTGGGCCTCGATAAGCCCCTCTGGCAGCAGTTTGTGAACTGGATATGGGGGATTGTGCGGCTGGATTTCGGAACGTCCATGTGGACGGGCCGCCCCATCTCCCACGAGATCGGCATCCGGCTCGAGCTCAGCCTCGAGGTCGCTATTCTGGCGACCGTGGTGGCGATCCTCATTGCGATTCCGTTGGGGACGCTTGCGGCCCTGAAGCAGGACACCTGGGTGGATTACGCCGTCCGGGTCTTCAGCATTGCCGGATTATCCATGCCCTCTTTCTGGCTGGGGATTCTCATCATCCTCTTCCTGCTGATCTACTTTCAGTGGGTCCCGCCGATGGTTTACACGCCGATCTGGGTCGATCCGTGGGCGAATCTCTCGCAGATCGTCTGGCCTGCCGTGGCCGTCGGGTACCGGTATTCCGCCGTCTCCACGCGCATGATGCGATCCTCGATGTTGGAAGTGTTACGGGAGGACTACGTCCGAACGGCCCGTGCCAAGGGGTTATGGGAGAAGGTGGTCATCACCCGCCACGCGATGAAAAACGCCCTGCTGCCGGTGATCACGGTAATCGGGCTCGAGTTTGCCTTCTTAATCGGGGGGCTCGTGGTCACGGAGCAGGTCTTCAATCTGAACGGACTCGGGAAGCTGTTAGTGCAGTCCATCGCCCAGCGGGATTACACCATGACCCAGACGTTGGTCCTGCTGGTCGCCGTGACGTTTGTCCTGGTGAACTTTGTCATAGACATCCTGTACGGCTGGCTGGATCCTCGGATTCGGTATCGGTAGCGGGGAAGGAAAGTGGAAGCGAACCAGACCCGGGTTGAGACAGCGGCAGCGGTGGGGCGGCGGGTTCCGACCGGGTTGCCCATGTGGCTTCAGGCAGTCGTCCGATTCACCCGACAAAAGCCGCTCGGGACCTGCGGCGCGGCCGTCGTTGTCGTTATGGTCCTGGTGGCCATCGGGGCCGATTACCTCGCCCCCTATGATCCGCTAACAACCCGCTATCACCTCATGATGCAGGCGCCGGGAGCGAAATTCTGGTTGGGGACGGACATCTATGGTCGGGATATTTTGAGCCGGATTATTTATGGTTCCCGGACAGCATTGCTGGTGGGGTTCTCGGCCTCCATTTTCGGGGCGACGGTGGGGGCGATCATGGGGGTGATGAGCGCCTACTTCGGCGGCAAGAGCGACCTCGTGATCCAGCGAGTCATGGATGTTCTGCTTTCTTTTCCCCTCATCGTCTTGGCCCTCGCGGTGGTGGCGGCGCTGGGCACCGGGGTGGAAAACGTGATCATCGCCATCGCGGTCCCCATGGTGCCGCGGTGTGCGCGGGTGGTGCGCTCGAGCGCGTTGGCCATCCGAGAGACCCCGTATGTGGACGCGGCCCGAGCCATGGGGTTCAGCCACATGCGGATCATGTTCCGCCACATGCTGCCAAACGTCGTGGCTCCCTATTTGATCATGCTGACCGCCTTCCTGGGTCAGGCCATCCTTTTGGAGGCATCTCTGAGCTTCCTGGGCCTCGGGGTGACCGAGCCTACCCCGGCCTGGGGCCTGATGCTCAAGGGAGCCGCCGTGGAGTTTGCGGAACGGGCACCCTGGATGGGCATCTTTCCCGGCCTCGCCATCAGTGCCGCTGTCTTCGGCTTCAATCTCTTTGGTGACTCCCTCCGAGACGTGCTCGACCCCAAGCTTCGCACGTCCTGAGCAATCAGTGCGTACCGTGCCGCCGCGGTATGCGGGTGTGGCTGCCTTGACCCTCCTTTTCCTTTCCGATAGCATGGCGATGGTTTTTGGAATTCTTCTTGCACCGGAACCCTCGCTATGATCCCGCCATGAAGCAATTTTACTTGATCATGGCTTTACTGCTGGCCACCGTTGTCGCGATCTTTGCGGTCCAGAATGCCGAGGAGGTCACGGTTCATTTCCTCGTGTGGACCTTCCAGAGCTCGGTGGTCGTGGTGATCTTGATCTCTGTGGGATTGGGAGCCCTGTTGGCCACCCTTGTCAGCCTTCCCCAGACGCTGAAGGCGAGGCGGCGGCTCAAGGAGACCGAGGCGAGACTCGAGCGTCTGGCCAGGCAATTTGGCGGGTCGGAAGAGTGGGACGAGCCCCACGAAAAGGAATGAAAGGGAGCCGGGTGCGTCGCATCTCCACGGACTCCATCGGATAAAGTAATCCGTGGTCTCAAGCTTCATAAGGTTCCCCTCCTCGGCCATCTCCTCTTTGGCGAGGAGGGGAGTGCCTTGGTGGTCTCAATGAAGGTCGAAGGACCCCTGAAGACGCCCCAGGTCAGAATGGTGCCCCAGGAGTCCCTCGGTCGCGGGGTCTTTGGCATCTTCCAACGCGTGTTAGAACTGCCTGCGGGATTGTTCCCGGCCAAATCATCCAGGCGTCGCGAAAACTGAGCCCCCGAGGGTTGACCCTCTCGGGTTTTTTTGATACAAGTACATACAAATACAAGGGTCAACAAATCTGGCGATCCACCGAGTTCCCGCCTTTCTCCTTCCAGCCGTGGCAGCCTTGTTGCAGGGGACTGACGCAGGCGCCCCTGTCGACCCGGGGAGTGCGTTGGGTCGCAGGAGGTTGCCCAGAGGAGGCCCCCCTTTTTGAGGGGGGAGTGAGATGATTCATCGTGCAGCATTACAGGATTTTGTAAAGACCAAGATGAGGGCCACCCGAGTGGTGGTCGTCTCCAACCGTCAGCCGTATATGCATATCTACGACGGGGATCGTGTCATCTGGCGACGGCCTGCCGGTGGGCTCGTAGTGGCGCTTGATCCGGTGCTCCGCGTAGCCAAAGGGAGCTGGGTGGCCTCCGGGCAGACTCCGGCGGACCGGATTGTCGTGGATGCCGAGGGCCGGGTGCGGGTCCCGCCAGAGGATCCTCAGTACACCCTCCGGCGGGTTTTTCTGAGCAAGGAGCAGGAAGAGGGGTACTACCATGGCTTCGGCAACGAGGTCCTCTGGCCCCTCTGCCATACCGCCTTCGTCCGGCCGATCTTTCGCGCCTCAGACTGGCAGCATTATCAGGCGGTGAATCAGGTCATGAGCGATGCCGCCCTGAAGGAAGCCGGACAAGGGCGCGCCTTGATCTGGAGCCAAGATTTTCATCTCGCGCTCTTACCGCGGTTCCTGAAGCAGGCGCGACCGGATCTGAGCGTGGCGCATTTCTGGCACACGCCCTGGCCGACCCCCGAGGTCTTTCGGATCTGTCCCTGGAGACGAGAGCTGCTGGAGGGGATGCTGGGGGCTGACCTGCTCGGATTTCAGATCCGCTACCACTGCGATAACTTCCTGGCCACGGTGGCCAATGAGCTAGAGGCCAAGATTATTGCCGAGCAATCGGCGGTTCAGTACCGGGGGCGTATGACCGTTGTCAAACCCTTCCCCATTAGCATCGATTATCATCGTATCGTTCAGGACCTCGAATCGCCCGAAGTCGAAGAAGAGACGCGCCGGATTGATCGCCTGCTGGGAGGGCGACCGGAGTTCCTGGCGGTTGGAGTGGACCGAATTGACTACACGAAAGGCATCGTGGAGCGGCTCCATGCCATCGATCGGTTCCTCGAGCGGTATCCACACTACGTGGGGCGGTTCGTTTACCTGGGGATTGGGGCCCCCAGCCGGATCCACATCCCCGCGTACAAGGAACTCCGGGGGGACATCGCCCAGCGAGTCGAAGAGATCAACTGGAAGTACGGGACGGAGACGTGGCAGCCGGTGATCCTCTTGGACCAACAGGTTAGTTACCCGAGGGTTCTCGCCTATCTTGCGATGGCGGATGTCTGCCTCGTGACGGCCCTGCATGATGGCATGAATTTGGTGAGCAAGGAATTTATCGCTGCGCAACAGGGGGAGAAGCCAGGCGTTCTGATCCTCAGTCGGTTTACCGGCGCGGCCCGCGAACTCGCTGAGGCGCCGTCGATTAACCCATATGACATCGAGGGGTCTGCCGAGGCCATCCGGCAGGCGCTTGAGATGCCTCAGGAAGAGCGGGGCAGGCGCTGCCGGTGGCTCCAGGAGCAGATTCAGGATCACGATATCTACCGGTGGGCCCTGGATATGCTCAAGGAAGTCAGGCGGATCCGTCGCGGGCGGTTATGATCCATCTCTTCCGCACCTGGAACCGCTGTGCCGCGCGGATCCGGCAGGCGGAACAGATTGCCCTCTTGTTCGATTTTGATGGGACCCTCAGCCCCATCGCGAGCCGCCCGGGGATTCCCCGCCTCTCCCCATCTCACCGGAAGATGTTGCAGGCCCTCAGTCAGGACAGCCAGGTGGCCATTGGGATCATCAGCGGTCGTGGACTGCGGGATCTGCGGAGGCGCATCGGGATCCGGGGACTCTACTACGCGGGGAACCATGGCCTGGAGCTGCAAGGGCCAAACCTTCGTTTTCTTCACCCGGGGGCGGCGGCGACGCGCCCGGTGCTCGTCCGAATCGCCAGAGAGCTCCGGAAGCGACTTGCGGGGATTTTCGGAGTCCTCGTCGAGGATAAGACCTTAAGCCTCAGCTTCCACTATCGGCGAGTCCCCCGGGCCCGACATTCCACCGTCCAAGACATCTTCATGCAGACGGTAAGCCCGTATCTGAAGCGGGGAGAGATTCGTGTCACCCGGGGAAAGATGGTCTTGGAAGTGCGCCCCGCGGTACAGTGGGATAAGGGGAATGCCGTCAAGCTCATCCGGAGAGAGATCGAACGAAGCCGGTCGCCTCGCAAGATCTTGCTCTGCTATCTGGGGGACGATGAGACCGACGAGGCCGCCTTTGCCGCCCTGCGAGCGAACGACTTGGCGGTCTTCGTGGGAGGCCGAAAGCCAAGCAGTGCCGCCTCGTATTACCTTCGGGACCAGGAAGAGGTCAAGGAGTTTCTAAAACGATGCAGGCACCTCAGAACCGCGATGGTCGCCTGAGGAGCAATAGAACAGGGGAATCGAGGGAAGATCGACTGGTGGAGAACAAGATGGAAAAGCCGTGGGAACCTATTGACCTTGACAAGATAAAGACCACCCCCCTCCGCGACCGGCCGAGCAAGGTTTCCGTCACGGCCCTGGCACGGGTCTGGCAAAAAGGAGGGGTCCTTCGGGACTTCCTCGCTACCCTCCCCGATATCTTGGGGGCCCGGGATTTCCGCGCCGTGGTGGCCGCCATGGTTACCGCCCGCCGGGCCGGAAAGCCAGTGATCTTGGGGCTGGGGGCCCACGTCATCAAGGTCGGGCTCTCGCCGGTGGTGATCGATCTGATGGAACGCGGGATCGTGAACGCCATCGCCATGAACGGGGCCGGCCCGATCCACGACTTCGAACTTGCGTACGCCGGCTTTACCTCCGAGGAAGTGGAAGCCGTCCTGGGAACCGGAGAGTTCGGGATGGCCGAGGAAACCGGAAGAATCCTCAACGATGCGGTCCGGGAGGGAATCGCCAAAGGTTGGGGGTTCGGACAGGCCGTGGGGGAAAAACTTCGAGTCCTGAGCCCCCCGTATCTGCACTTGAGCCTCTGTGCCGCTGCGGTTCGTCTCCACCTGCCGGTGACTGTCCACGTGGCGGTCGGGACCGATGTCATTCACATGCACCCCTCGTGCGACGGAGCAGCCATTGGCGAGGCGAGCCATCTCGACTTTCGGCTATTGACGGCGGTGGTGGCAGAGCTCGGGGGTGGTGGGGTCTATCTCAATGTGGGCTCCGCGGTCCTCCTTCCCGAGGTCTTTATGAAAGCGATAGCGGTGGCCCGGAACGTGGGGCATGCCGTGACTGACTTCACCACCGTGAACATGGACTTTCTGCAACATTACCGCCCGACCCAGAACGTCGTCCGCCGCCCCGTGGCGGGAGGCGGCCAAGGATACGCCCTAATCGGACATCACGAAATCCTGTTCCCGCTCTTGGCAGCGGCCGTGATCGAGCAGTGGGAAGAGGGGGAGTAAGTCGGGGCACGAGATGCCGCCAGGCTATGCGGAAAAACTCAAGACGCTGGAGGAGCTGGCAAGCATTACGCAGGGCCTCCGCCGACACGGAAAGCAGGTGGTCTTCACCAATGGGTGTTTCGACCTGCTCCATCGAGGTCACGTTCGGTACCTGGATCAAGCCAAGACCTTGGGAGATGTCCTCATCGTTGCCATCAACAGTGACGCCTCAGTCCGTGCCCTGAAGGGGCCGGGCCGGCCGGTGATGTCTGACGAGGAACGGGCCGAACTGGTCACCGCCTTGGCCGCGGTCGATTACGTCCTCGTTTTTGAGGAGCTGGATCCCGAGAAAGTCATCCGGGCGCTCGAGCCAGACGTGCTGGTCAAAGGGGGTGATTGGCCGGCGGATCAAGTCGTCGGGCGGCAGATCGTAGAGAGTCGCGGGGGGCGGGTCTGTACCCTGTCGTACGTCGAGGGGGCATCGAGCAGTCAACTCCTCCGACGCATCCGGGGAGGAAACGGATGATCGCCGGACGATTTGCAGACCTTCAGGCCCTCAACCTTCACGAACGGCTGCCGGACCTTTCGGACGGCGGAGGGCTCCGGCTGTTCGGCCTCTGGGGGGGTGCGCGGGCGCTGGTGCTGGGGGAAATTGCCAGGGCGCTCAAACGGCCACTGGTGGTGGTGACGGCGACCCTCAGAGAGGCAGAGGAACTGACGGCAGATCTCCGCTTCTTCCTTGACCGAGACCGCGTGGAACTCTTTCCGGAGCCGGAAGGTCCCCCCTTTCAGCCGATCTCGCCGCCGCTTGAGGTGCGCGCGGAGCGGATGAAGCGTCTCCGTGAACTTCGGGACGAGGAGCTGTCAGCCCTGGTGCTGCCAGCCCACGCCCTCTTTCGTCGACTCCTCCCGCCCGAGGAGCTGGATGCGGCCACCATGCACCTCTACCCCCAGCGGATCGTGCCTCCCGAGCAGGTCGCAGAAATTCTCGACCTCGGTGGCTATCGGGCGGTCCCCCAGGTGGAGCAAGCAGGGGAATACAGCCGCCGCGGGGGGATTTTGGACATTGGCCTTCCCCACCTGCCCCATCCGGTTCGTATCGAGTTTTTCGGAGATGAGATCGATTCGATCCGGACCTTTGATCTGGGGACGCAACGTTCGCTTACGTCCCCAGGCCAGGGGGGAGTGGTTATCCTTCCGCTCTCGGAGATTCTCCTGCGCCCGGAATCCCGGGAGTTAGCGCGGCAACGCTCAAAGGGAAAGGGATCTCCTCTGCTTCAAGGCGCGGTCGAGGTGGGAAAGTTCGGGCCCGGCCTCGAGCGCTATCTTCCCTACTTCTATCGACGGACGGTCCCCCTGTGGGAATACCTCAGTCGGGAAACGATTCTCGTCTGGGACGACCCGGACCAGGTGACGGCCAAAAGCGAGACGGCGGAGGAACTCCTGGAGGAGCAGTACGAGCGGCATCAGGGTGAAGGACTTCCCCCGCTCGGGGCGACACACCTTCAGTGGAAGGAGATCCGACAGGGGCTGGCGTACCGATCCAGGATCGACCTTTTGCCGTTTGCACCGGCACCAGGACAGGAAGCCGCACCTTTCGTTTTTGAGACCCGACCGATCGCTACGTACCAGGGGCGCTTCACCCCCTTGGTGCGTGACCTCGGATTGTGGCGTCGAGAGGGGCACGCCATTACCCTTGTGGCCAGGGGGGCGGCGCAGGCGCAGCGCCTGGGCGAGGTGCTGCGCGAGCACGACCTGGGTGCCAGTGTGAACGACGGGCCTGCCCTCCCCGGAAGCATCCACATCCTGGAGGGGGGACTCACCGCCGGCTTTCATTTTGCGCCGCTGAAACAGACCTATCTCACGGAGGCGGAAATCTTCGGCCCCCGCAGGGCTGTCTCCGTCCGACGCCCAAAAATCCGTGAGGCTCGCCCCTTTGTTGCGTTCGAGGATCTGAAATCTGGTGATGTTGTGGTTCACGTGGACCATGGCATCGGGCGGTTCCACGGACTACAGAAGCTCACGGTGGGCGAGGCGGAGGGAGATTACCTGCTGCTGGAGTATGCAGCGGGCGATAAGCTCTACGTCCCGGTGGACAAGTTCCACCTCGTCCAGCGCTACGTGGGTGCCGATGCCACGACGAGTGGCCCCCTCCTGGATCGGTTGGGATCAACGTCGTGGGCGCGGGCAAAGGAGCGGGTGCGGGCCTCCATCCGGGAAATGGCGCAGGAGCTCTTGAAGCTCTATGCCGCCCGACAGGTGGCCGAGGGGCACGCCTTCGCTTCGGATACCCCCTGGCAGCGCGAGTTTGAGGCGGCCTTTCCCTTTGAGGAGACAGGCGATCAAATCACGGCCATCCAGCAGGTCAAGGCGGATATGAGTCGGCCTCAACCCATGGACCGGCTGGTCTGCGGGGATGTTGGGTACGGCAAGACTGAGGTAGCCATGCGGGCGGCGTTCAAGGCGGTCATGGACGGAAAGCAGGTCGCCGTCCTCGTCCCCACAACCGTATTGGCCCTCCAGCACTTCCAGTCGTTCTCGGACCGCTTCGCCCCCTTTCCCATTGTGGTGGAGGTGCTGTCCCGATTCCGGACCCGCGGGGAGCAGCAAAAGGTCCTCCGCGGGCTGCGGGACGGGACCGTCGATATTGTCATCGGCACTCATCGGCTCTTGCAGAATGACGTCCGATTTCGGGATCTGGGACTCCTCGTGGTGGACGAGGAGCAACGGTTTGGCGTGGCGGCGAAGGAGCGGCTCAAGAGGCTCCGGACCGAGGTGGATGTCCTGACGTTGACGGCCACCCCCATCCCGCGGACCCTGCATATGGCGATGTTGGGGGTCCGGGATGTTTCCACCATCGAGACCCCTCCTGAGGATCGGTTGAGCATTCGCACCTACGTGACCCGTTTCGATTCCGCGGTGATTCAGCAGGCGATCGAAGAGGAAATCGGCCGAGGGGGCCAGGTCTTTTTTGTCCACAACCGAGTCGAGAGCATCCAGGCCATGGCACGGTTCCTCCATCGCTTGGTCCCCCACGTCAAGATCGCCGTGGCCCACGGGCAGATGTCGGATAACGAGCTGGAACGCGTCATGTGCGACTTTTACGCCAGGCGATACCAACTCCTCTGCTGTACGGCCATTATCGAGTCGGGCCTCGATATCCCGACGGCCAATACCATCATTATCAATCGCGCAGACCGGTTTGGGCTAGCCCAGCTGTATCAGCTTCGTGGTCGGGTTGGTCGAGATCGGTTTCGGGCTCACGCCTATCTCCTCATCCCGCGCGAGGATGCTCTCACCGAAGGTGCCCGGAAGCGTCTTCAAGTGCTTGCCGAGCTGACTGAACTGGGCTCGGGGTTCAAGATCGCATCCCGAGATTTGGAGATCCGGGGGGCGGGAAATCTCTTGGGGGTAGAGCAGCACGGGCACATCAACGCAGTGGGATTTGATCTGTACTGTCAGCTCATCCAAGAGGCGGTCGCAGAACTCAAGGGGGAGGACCGCGAAATCGTGGTCGATCCGGTGCTTCGTCTCCCGCTCGAGGCATTCATTCCTGAGGAGTACGTCTCGGATGCCACCGTCCGCCTCACGTTGTACAGACGGCTCTCGGCCGCCGCCTCCTCGGCAGAGCGCGAGGAGCTAGCCGGCGAACTCCGAGATCGGTTTGGCCCGTTTCCCCCGCCAGTGGAGCATCTCTTGACGGTCCTCGATCTGAAGGCGACGGCCCGGTCGCTTCGGATCAGAGAGATCGACGCCCGTCGCGGGATTGTCCGGATTGCGTTCGGGCCAGCCCCGACCGTCCCGCCGGAGCGGATCTTGACCCTTCTTGAGGCGATGGGAGGAGCACTCCGGTATCTGCCGGAGGATACCTTGGAGCTGAGCTGTGACAGCACCTCAACCCTCGAGCGGATCGCAAGAATCAAAGCCCTGCTCCAAGAAATGCACGAGCCCTGCGGTCAGCCGCTCGGCGGTTCGGGAGGGTCATGATGCACCAGCACCGACTGATCCTGGGCCTTACGCTGCTGGTCTGGGGAGCGGCGGTGGTCGCCGGAGAGGGTGTCCTCATCGATAAGGTAGTTGCCATAGTCAACGACGAGGTAATTACCCTCAGCCAGCTCCAGCAGGAGGGAAAGCCTCTTATCCAGCGCATGCGGGACGAGTTGCGGAAACAGAACCCCGCGGGGCAACTGCAGATTACCGAGCGACAGATTCTTGATGCCTTGATCCTTCGCCAATTGCAGCTGCAGGAGGCGGCGAAGGAAAACATCGTCGTGGATCAGGAACAAGTGACGGCAGCCATCGAACAGATCAAAAAGCAGAACGGCATCATAAGCGATGCCGAGTTCGCCGAGGCCCTCAAGCAGCAGAACCTGACCCTCGAAGAGTTTAAGACGAGGGTGGGGGAGCAGCTGGTTGTGGACGCGCTCCTTGTGCGCAACGTGCGGACGAGCGTCATCGTGTCCGACGAAGAGATTACGCAGTATTATCATGATCACGCCGACCAATTCCGGAAGCCTGACTCCGTCCGAATCCGGCATATTCTGATGCGTCTCCCGGAAGATCCCTCATCCGAGGATCTCACGCAGGCTCGGGCCCGTGCGGCAAAGGTGCTCGGGCACCTTCAAGATGGGGCCGATTTTGCCATGATCGCGGCTGAGCATTCTGACAGCGCAGCAGCCAAGGACGGGGGTGACTTGGGCGTGATTCAAAAGGGGGACCTGCACCCGGCCCTGGAGTCCGCCGCTTTTTCTCTAGAGCCGGGGGGCATCAGCGACATCATCACAACTGACGCGGGGTTCAATATCATCAAGGTCGAGGAGCGCACGGGGGGTGATGCGATGAGTGGCCAGGTCCGGGAACAAATTCGTCAGCTCCTCTTCAACCAGAAGCTGGTGAAACGGATGAATGCGTATTTTGAGGAGCTGAAAAAGAAGGCGTACATCGACGTGCGACTTGACGAGTAATTCAGGGCAGTCAGCCATCAGCAGTCAGCGGTCGGCTGGGAAAATGCTGACGGCTTGCAGCGGACAGCTTCTTCGCTAATCAACAGAGGGGGAGGTCGGCGACGGCATTGAGGTCAAGAGAGGCGACCTCTCCCCGACGAAGGCGGGCGTACCCGGCTGCGGCGATCATGGCTGCGTTGTCGGTACAAAGCTCACGCCGCGGCCAGAACACCTCTATCTCATCACGGTTCGCCCTTTGCGCCAGATGTTGCCGGAGAGATTGGTTGCAGGCCACCCCGCCGGTGAGAAGGATCCGCGAGCTCCCGACGCGCTTGGCGGCTCTGATCGCATTGCGCGTGAGGACATCCACGACCGCCTGCTGGAAACTGGCCGCGATGTCCGCTACTAATTGGGGGTTGAGAACGGTGGGTTCGCGGTCGGAAGCATCCATCCGTGTCGCGCCCCGTCGCCGTGGCGTCCTGTAGCCTCTCCTCTCCAGATACTGGATGACCGCGGTCTTGAGTCCACTGAAACTGAAGTCCAACGACCCATGGCCGATGATCGGCCGCGGGAGGGAAACTGCTCGGGGGTCCCCGGCGCGCGCCACCTGTTCGATGTGGGGGCCTCCCGGGTAGGGAAGTCCGAGGACCTTGGCGACCTTGTCAAAGGCCTCTCCGGCCGCGTCGTCTCGGGTACAACCTAAAAGGCGACATGTCCCCGGCGCCTCCGCGTGGTACAAGTGCGTATGGCCCCCCGAAGCCACCAAGGCGACATACGGGCATTCGAGATGCGGATGGTCGAGGAACACGGCGTAAAGATGGCCCTCGATGTGATTGACACCAACGAGGGGCTTGCGCAGGGTATACGCCAGCGCCTTGGCTGACGACATCCCGACGAGGAGAGAACCCACGAGGCCGGGACCGACCGTGACAGCGAGGCCCGTCAGGTCAGCGAAATCCGTCCCGGCCTCCGTGACCGCCAGCTGGATGACTGGCACGATCATCTCCAGGTGGCGCCGGGAAGCCAACTCTGGCACGATTCCCCCGTAGGGCGCATGCAATTTCACTTGTGAGGCCACGATGTTGGAACGGATCTTCTCGCTCCCCTCCACCACCGCAGCGGCCGTTTCGTCACACGAGGTCTCGATGCCCAGAATGAGGTCAGACATGTTTCCCAAAAAGCTATCAGCTGTCAACAATCAGCAATCACGTTCTGCTTCGTGAAGCTGACCGCCGACAGCTGACAGCAACGTGTGGTTTCGCCTTTAGCTGGAGGCCACCGACCCCTGGGGCCGCTCGTAGATCAGAATAGCCCTCAGGACCTCTACCGCCCGTCCGAGCTGCAGATCCTTTTTGGGGTCCGGGGGGCGTCGGCCGAGGGGTTGGGAGGTATCCCCCTCCTGCTCGCCGATGGGCTTCTTCCGCTGGTCGATATGGGCCTGGGCAGTTGTCGGTGGCTTGGGAGGCTCCACGATGATATCCGGCGTGAGGCCCTCCCCGTGGATGAGGCGCTGCTTGGGGGTGAAGTATTTAGCGGTGGTCAGCCTGAGACCCGAGCCATCGTTGAGCGGAATTACGGTTTGGACTGAACCCTTACCAAAGGTCGTGGTTCCTATCAGGATCGCCCGCTGGTGGTCCTGCAGAGCTCCAGCCACAATCTCGGAGGCGCTGGCCGAACCCTTATTCACCAGGACGACCATCGGGAACGACTCGGGATTTTCATGTTCGTCGACGAAGCGGAGGTTCTGGTTTTTGACTCGTCCCTCGGTCGAGACGATCAGCTTTCCCTTCTCCAGGAAGAGATCAGTCGCCAGGACTGCCTGATTTAGTAGCCCTCCGGGGTTGTTCCGCAGGTCGAGGATCAGGCCGCGCATCCCTTGCTCCTTCAGCTCCTTGAGCGCCTCCTCTAGGTCCCGGGCGGTGCGTTCCTGAAACGAGGCCACCCGAATGTAGCCGACCCCGGCTTCGAGAAGATCCGACGTGCGAACGCTATGGACTTCGATAATGTCGCGGGTGATGGGTACCTCAAAGGCCTCCTGGCCCTCTCGGAGAATCGTGATAGTCACCTCGGACCCCTTGGGTCCCCGGAGCTTTCGGACCGCTTCCATCAAGGTCATCTTTTTGGTCGGCTCATCGTCGATCCGGATAATGTGATCCCCCGCATAGATCCCGGCCCGCTGTGCCGGGGTCCCATCGATGGGCGCCACCACCGTCAGCTGGTGGTCCCGCACCGTGATCTCGATCCCGAGCCCGCCGAAGCTTCCTTGCGTTTCGACCTGCATCTCTTTATAGACGTCGGGGGTCATGAAGGAGCTGTGGGGGTCGAGCGTGTCCAGCATTCCCCGGATCGCCCCGTAGATCAGGTCCTGGGAGTCGGTAGACTCGACGTAGTTGCTCTGCACAAGCGTGAGGACCTCGGTGAAGACCTTGAGCGTGTCGTAGGCCTCCTCCGTCGCCACGACCCGCTTGTGGACACCGCTGATCACGATCACCACGGTTAAGAGTCCGAAGATCAGAATGACTCGTATCCGCCCTGCGAGCTTCCCGGAAAGCATCGTGGAAACCTCCTGTACATGCACTTCGTTATCTGTCTGGGATGCCCCGTCGAGAATGCAATGAGTATACCACAATGCGGGCGGTTCGCGAAAAACTTCACTGCCGGGGCGAGAGCCACACGAGAGGGTCCTGCGGGTTTCCCCGGTGGCGCAGTTCAAAGTAGAGCTGGGGACCCTCGAGCGATCCGGTCTCCCCCACCCGCCCGATGACCTGGCCGGCCCGTACCCCATCGCCCACCTGGACCAGGAGCTCGGACCCATGTGCGTAGAGAGAATAGAAGCCATGGCCGTGGTCCAAGATGATCAGCCTGCCATAGCCCCGGAACCAGTCGGCATAGAGGACCGTTCCATCATAGACCGCTTGGATCTGCCGACCGAGGGGGGCGCGAATGCCGATCCCCTTGTTGAAGGTCACGATCTTGAGCTTGCGATTCTTCTGCCGGCCAAAGCGGAAGGCGACCTCTCCGTCGGTGGGCCAGGGTAGCTTGCCCTTGCGGGCAGCAAATAGGCCTACGAGTGGAGGCGAGGCGGCCTTCTCCTGCTTACTGAGCTGGTTGATGAATTGCTGCAGCCGGGTGGAGACCGCCTCGAATTCCCGGATCGCGGTGAGGTAGCCCTGCTTTTCCTCCTGGAGCCTGGCCAGCAGGATGCGCTTCCGCCACTTCTCATCGGCGACCTCCGCCCGCGTTGCCCGGAGGCGGTTCCGATCCCTGGCCAGCGCGGCCCGGCGGGACTGCAGTGCCTCCTTCTTCTGGGTAAACGCGGCCAGCTCGGAGGAGTAGCGTTCGCTGAGGATCTGGTCCTGGGCCGTGATGACACCGAGGTATTTCATCCGTCGCGCCATGTCGGTGAGGCTCTCGGCAGAGAAGAGCAGGCGGAAGTAACCAAACTGTCCTTGCTTATACAGAGCCCGAACCCGGCCGGCCCAGCGCGCTTCGGTCTTCTTGAGTTCCCGCTCCGCCCGCGTGATTTTTTTGCTCAGCTTGCGAATGGCCTGCTGCTCGGATCGGAGTCGGGTCCCCAGCACCTTGAGCTTCTTCCCTTTCCGCCGAAGCTGTCGGTCAATCTTTTTCAGCGTGACCTGGACGGCGGCCTCCGTCGCAGCGGTTTCTTTGGCCTTCTTCCGTTCCTTCTCGATCTGCCCCTTGAGCTGCTGGAGCTTCTGCTTCTTCTCGCGAAGGGTTCCCTGCTCATCGGCCTGAAGACCTCCGGTGAGCACGCCCAGCGCAAGGGTAGTGATTACTATTGCGGTGCTGATACGTTTCATGTCTTGGCTACACCCTGAGAAACCGTCGAACGGCTACCAGACTGCCCACCCCCCCGAGGAGGGCGCCGGTGCCGACCATGGCCATTTGGTACCCGGCCTCGAGGAACTGGCCCATTTCAGATTCGGAAAAGATGGTGGGAGCGGACGTCCCCAATTGCCACAGCGTGGCCCGGAAGAGCGCGTAGAGAAGGCCCAGGGCCAAGGCGGCTCCCACCCCGCCTTGGAGACTGCCTTCGAGAATGAGGGGAAGCTGGATATAGGCCCGGGTCGCCCCGACGAGGCGCATGATCTCGATTTCCTCGGCCCGCGCATACACCGCCAAGCGGATTGTGTTCGCCACGATAAAGAGTGACGTCACCCCCAGGACCCCCCCGATCACGATCCCGAGGATCTTCATCACCTGAATGATACCGGTGAGACGCTCAATCCACTCCTGACCGTACAGGACATCTTCCACACGCTCCATCTGCTTGAGGGATACGGCAAGTTGCCTGAGGGCGTCCGCCGTCTGGTATTTTTTGTGGATCCGGAACTGAAAGGAGGCAGGCAGGGGGTTATCCTTCAGGCCCTCCAAGAGACTTCCCTGATCGCGGATCTGTATTCGGAAGTCGGCCAAGGCCTGGGATTTGGAGACGTAGGTCACCTCCCGAACCGCGAGCTCCTTATCCAGTCGTTTGCGGAGGAGGGTTAGCTGGTCTGGCGTATTGCCATCGTGCAGAAAGACGACGACCTGGAAGTCCTCGGCCCACTGGGCCACGACGATACTGAGGTTCAGGGCAAGGAGCAGGAAGATTCCCGTCACCAGGAAGGCCACGGTGAAGGCCCCGATCGAGGCTACAACTCCCCAGCCCCCCCTCCGGAAGTTGATGAACGTTTCGCCCAGGAGGTGCTGGAAGCGCTCCCAAAGCATGGGTTAAGGGATCTCCTCCACCAAGCGTCCATGCTTCAGGATGAGGGCGCGCCGGCCCATTTCAGACACGAGGCTGGGGTTATGGGTCGCGACCACCACCGTGGTTCCCCGGACATTCACATCGGCCAAGAGGCGCATGATATCCAGGGCCAGGTCGGGGTCGAGGTTGCCGGTCGGCTCATCCGCTAGCAGAATCGTCGGGTCGCTCAAAAGGGCTCGCGCGATGGCGACCCGCTGCTGTTCCCCGCCGGAGAGCATGTAGGGAATCTGGTAGGCTTTCTGGAGGAGGCCCATCTGCGTCAAGAGGCGGCCGATCTTGCGCCGGCTGATGGAGTCGGGAATCCCGAGGACGCGGGTAACCAGGCGGAGGTTGTCATACACAGTCCGGTCCATGAGGAGCTTGAAGTCCTGGAAGATCAGGCCGAGAGTGCGCCGAAATGGGGGGAGCCTATTTTTGCGCATCCGGATGACATTGCGGCCGTTCACGAGAATCTGGCCGGAGGTGGGAACGTCATCCCGGAGGATGAGGCGGAGCAATGTCGTTTTTCCGGCACCGCTCGGGCCGCAGAGGAAGACGAATTCGCCCTTCTGGATGTGAAGGTTGATGTCCAAAAGGGCCTCCACCTGTTTTGGATAGACCTTGGAGACCTGAAACATTTGAATCATAACGTCTCCTTGGATTCGCGGCAGCCCTATTCTCGCTGGAGGCTAGCGCGTTCCCTGGAAATTTGCAACTCCAAACTCCTCGGGGCTGGACTGTGCAACGACCCTATCAGGGGTGATCAGAGGTGAAAGGACCCGCGCTCCCATGCGCTACTCCCGCTGCGTGCGGCCCATGGCTGAGACGGGACAGCATTGACAAGCCCTGGACTCTTCTCTAGCATGAACGTCTGGGTCGTACCGAAGGATGCGCAGAGCAATGATGATGCCAAAAGTGCCCCAGCCGCCTGTGCCGCGCCGACGCCGGATTCCCCTCTCTCGATTTTGGCTTGACAGGCGTATCAATTTCTTTCTTGGAGGGGTGTGCCTCTTGGTTCTAGTCGCCGCTCTCATCTCGCTTTGGGGGGCCCCGAGAGCCACCCCCTCGGTGGCAGGGTCCTCCCCCGCAATGCATCGCGAGCGGGCGCAATACTATGAAGGTATCGGCCAGATCGAGGAAGCGATCCGCGAATATCAGGCTGCGCTCCATCTCAGCCCCGGGGAACCTACGCTCCACAAAAGTCTGGCCCTCCTTTTCGAACGGCAGGGCAGATTTCCCGACGCCGTCGCCTCGTACGAGCGGTATCTTGAAATCGACTCGGGGGCGGCGGACGGCTCCGCGATCCGGACACGCATCGAAGTGCTCCGCCGCACACAATGATCCGATTCCTTTCCTTCATCGTTGATCTCTCCGCGATCCGGGTGACTCCTGCACCCGCCTGCCATTCGTCGGCGGTGATAGGCGCGGAAGGGTGCCGGTGTGTTCGTCCCTCAGGTTCGTAACAGGGTGAAATTGCGGACTGAGCCGGTCACGGATATTTGGGGACAGAGCAAGGTGCTGGCACTGATGTTGCAGCTGGCGAGTGGATATGCGGAAGCGATTTTGTCGATATGCCCTTCGATTTCCCGTGGCGTATTTGAAGTTGGGCCAGGAAGAGGCTTGCCCAACAGGAACTGGGTGGACCGAGGACCTGGGAGAACGGGGGGCCTCCCTGAAGCTGCCATGCGCACTCCATCTGGGATGGAGGTTGGGCCTCGTCATTTTCGCAGAGCCGGAAGTTGTCGAAGCCGAGGCAGTTGTCGTTTGGGTACGCGCGGGCGGCCAACGAAACTTTTACTTTCATGGCGTGGAATTCCTCCAGCTCGCACCCTCCTATTACGAGTCTCTCCTCAAGGCTTTGCCTCAGAAGGGATCATTGCGACAGCGGGTAACCCAACGGTTCCCGATCAAGCTACCGGTTTCTTGTCGAGTTGGCAGAGCCTCCGCGTCTCTCTTGGAGGGCCATACCGGGAACATCAGCCGAAGCGGAGCAATGATCTTTTTACCCCAACGGATTCCCCCTCGGACCCGAGTCGAGCTCACGCTGTACGCCTCCCAACCGGACCGAATTCGCGGCAGGGTGCGATGGGTAGCGCATTCGAGTGACGACTCTGGGCTGATCCGCCACGGGATCGAATTCCTCCGGGGGCCTCTCGCCCCGCAAAGGTTCATAAATCTCTTTCCGAGTACGCTTAATGACCGGACCCCCGACTCTGGGTCGCCTTCGAGACCCCACATCTCCCAGGCGATCCCTGATCCCCCGCCCCGCTCCCGGAAGGTTGTGGGCCTCCTCAGATCGATTGGGGGCTCCGGCCGATCCCTCTCCCGTACGGTAGACGAGCCTTCTTCCTGAGTGCCCGGGGCCCAAGCCATCGTGTAATCGGGCGATCTCGATTGCTGGCCTTCCTCTCATTTCGTACTGGAAATCACTCCGCCTGTTGAGGGTCCTCGGCTTTGGGGTTGCGATTATCCCTTTGCCAGGGCAAAATGACTGACGGAGTAACGCACCGCGGAGTGTCGTTTCTATAAAGCGCGCTCGGCAGCAGGAGTCCCTGTTCGCTCCGCCTTGGCAACCGGGCAAGATTTGTGGTCGAGGCTAGCCCTGAGCGACGCCCGGCAAACGCGGGCGGAGTCGAAGCCCGGAGGGCGGATATTCACCTCTTCGTGAATAATCCGGGCGAGGTGCATTTCCCTCGATGAAGTGCGAGGGAAACTTTTCCTGAAAAGGAGCCTTCCCAATGGAACAGGCCTTAGACCGCAGAACGTTCCTGTCTCTCGTAGGGCTCGGGAGCCTCTCCCTCTTCTTCACCCCATACGCCGCGTGGGCGGCCGAAAAGCCGCCGATTGCAGGGGCACTGCTACTCGCCAGGATCAAGACTCCACCGTTCCGCGACTCGGTCGTACTTCTGTTCGAACAAGGGAAACAGGGGTCGACGGGTCTGATCGTCAACAAGCCAGGTCATCGGAGCCTGGGCCGCATGATGGCCCGGATGAACGCCCCTTTCAAGGACCGCACTATCTTCGATCGATACGCGCAATCGGAAGTGCTGTACGGGGGTCCCGTCGGTCGAGACCGGGTCCTGTCTATTATTCATGCCCCCCCGGGGAAGTGGGCTCCTTCCTGGGACCTCGGCTTCCTGGCGATCACCCGCGCCCCTGAACTGCTCGAGAATCTGGCTGCTGGGACGGCAGGGGTCAAGCAAGTGGTTGCCTGTCTGGGGATTTCCAGCTGGGCACCCGGCCAGCTGCATGGCGAAATTGCCGCCGGTCATTGGCAAGTGGTCTATCCCCAACCAGAGGCTTTGCTCGACCTGCTGTTCGAGACCCCCGCGTGCGACCGCCTCGACAGGGCCCGCGAACTGCCCGAGGGATTGCCGGTCAGCGTCCCGCGGCATACCATCTAAGCTCGGTTGATTCATCAAGGAAACCCCCCGCAAGATCCGCGCGGGACATTACCCGGAGTGGAGAAAACTAGGCCCGTTGTCGCCCGGGCCCTTACCGAGCAGAATCAGGTGAGGGGTGATCGGTTGGATCCTCGTCTTCACCAGCAGGAGTAGGCGAGCGGAGGTCCGACTCGTCCCGATGGTGAATGGCCGCAAGGATGATTTCCTGGACGTCCATTTGGACCTCGTCCTGGGCGTACACCTGCACCGCGTCAAAACGAAAGTGGCCAGCCTCCTGAGCCACGAGTTGGAATAGCGCTTCTCGTCCGCGGACATCCCCGAAGGTTGCAGCGAGGACCTTGCCGTCGCGGATGGTGACTTCTGCCTGGCCCGCTGGGGTGAGGATGCGGAGGATACCGGTCTGCTTGTGGGTGGTGAGGAGTTGGAGGAGGTCCGGCGGGGGGAGGCGACTCAGCTCGCCGCTGAGGGGGGCATCTATTCCCGGCGTCCCCCGGCGCAGGATACGCTGGATACGGATTTCTAGCTCGCGGAGGTTGACGGGCTTGGGCACATAGTCGTCGGCGCCAAGCGACAGGCCGTGGGCCCGGTCCGAGGGATCGCTGACGGAACTCAAGAACAGGAACGGGATTCCGGCCAAGGTAGGATCCTCTCGGACCTGCCGGCAGAACTCCCACCCGTTGAGACCAGGCATCAGCACGTCGGCGATGACAAGGGTTGGGTGCTCCACCCTGGCCAGGCGCAGACCTTCGACGCCGTCCGGTGCCGTGAGCACCCGGTAGCCGCGTTGGGCAAGCCCCTCCCCCAACACCTCCCGGACGGCGGGATCGTCGTCCACAACTAGGATCGTCTCAGCCATGCGGTGCCTCCGTCCGAGGACAAAAAGTCAGGTGTGCAACGGGTTGGTGGGAAAACCCTCCTCGGGCGAGTTTTTAGAAGTAGAGGGGTGCAAAAGACGGGCCAGCGGTAACATCTTGCCGTGACCTGCTGCCCCCAATCCTGGTGGAAAACGATGGTATTTTCAGAGGAGTGAAAGATCTCGGGGGATGTCCTGCTCGAGGAGGCGTTTCATGGTTGCGATATCCTCGGGGGGCAGCACCTCAAACAGCTGATGGAGGCGCAGGGGATCCCGGTTGGCTACGAGCGTCCCTTCCAACACGTCGGCCAGGTAAAAGAGGTGGGCGCCGCCGTCCAGGACAGACCGGACTTCGCACTCCAGGTAGCCCACGATCCCGGAGAGGAGGGGGGAACCCGTTATCCCACGCTCGAAGGGAACGGTGGCGAACTTGTCCACCTGCCGCCCTGACTGGAAGCCGAAGTGGGAAACCCACGACCATTGATCCTTCGCGAGCAGATTCAGTGCAAACTTCCGGCTCGCTTCGATGAGCTCACGGGTATAGTTCATCCTGCCGACACCTACTATGATGCGAGGGACCTGTGGGACGATCGTCGCGGGCATCACCCAGCACACGATCTGGCCATTGCGCCGGTCTCTGTCCGCCGCCGTGAGGACGAAGACTTCGAAATCTATCTTGCCGAGCACCGCCGCAATGCTGCTCTGATCCATGCGCACCTGCCTGCGAGAGTCAGCTTCTGAAAGATCAGAAAGGCTTGTTCCCGGCCAAATAGGCTGCAAGGCCCCCAAGAACAATGGTGATCCACCAGAGAGGCTTTGCCAAGGTGGGTTTGCGAAAAATGACGGCGATGAGAGCTCCCAAGACGATCCAAATAATCGCCTTGACGGTAACCCACCCCGGCCACGACAAAAAAATGTCGAGGCGAGCCAACATACCGAACCCCCCAAGCAGAATCAGAAACATGCCTACGCCGTGCGTGATGGCGACAGGCTTTCTCCATGCGTGTTGCTGGGTGCCTCCATTGATACGATGAAGGAGAAGACCTCCCAACGCCATGAGGACCATAAAAACGCCGATGAGGTGAATATTTTTGTACACGAGGTGCGGAATCATCACGCTATCTCCCGGGTTCGGTCGTGGTTTGGTTTATACCGTTCCTGAAGCCTATGCGAGGTCGGACGCTGGTCACGGACTCTTCGCATGAATTGCCTTTGCCTGTTCTTCGAACTTTTCTGCTTCTTCTTGCTTTCCCGCCTTCTTGTAAAACCGTGCCATTTTCTCCAACACAGTCGCCACTTTCGGATCGTCTGGCCCCAAGGTCTTTTTCGCTATCACGAGGGCCTGCTGGTACAGGGACTCGGCCTCGGCATAGTTGCCCTGAGCTTGATACACTCCCGCCAGGTTGGTCAGCGTCGCCGCCACATAGGGATGGTCTGGCCCCAAGGTCTTTTTCGCTATCACGAGGGCCTGCTGGTACAGGGACTCGGCCTCGGCATACTTACCCTGGGCTTGATACACCCCCGCCAGGTTGTTCAGCGACGCCGCCACCTCGGGATGGTCTGGCCCCAGGGCCTTTTCCCGTATGGCCAGGGAACGCTTGAACAACGGCTCGGCCTCGGCATACTTGCCCTGGGCTCGATATAGCGCCCCCAGATTGTTCAGGGATAGGGCTACACGGGGATGGGCTGGGCCTAGCGCTTTTTCCCATATGGCCAATGCCCGCTTGAACAGGGGCTCGGCCTCGGCATACTTCCCCTGGGCCTGATACAGGCTTGCCAGATTGTTGAGGTCAGTTGCAACGTCGGGGCGATCTTTCCCAAGGGTCTTTTCATGTATCGCCAACGCCCGCTTGTACAGGGGCTCGGCCTCGGCATACTTCCCCTGGGCTCGGTATAGCTCCGCCAGATTCCCCAGCGCAGTCGCCACCCGGGGATGGTCTGGCCCCAGGGCCTTTTCCATTATTGCCAACGCCCGCTGGTACAGCGGCTCGGCCTCGGCATACTTGCCTTGGAGATCATACAGCCCCCCCAGATTGTTCAGGTCTCTTGCAACGGCGGGGTGATCTTTCCCCAGGGCCTTCTCATCTATCGCCAGGGCCCGCTGGTACAGCGGCTCGGCGCCGGCATACTTGCCTTGGGCTTTATAAAGCGCCGCCAGATTGTTCAGCGAAGTCGCCACAGCGGGATGGTTAGGACCAACTCCACTTTCTGCAACTTTTAATGCCTCTTTAGCTACCTTGATCCCTTCTGAATACCGTCCTTGTTGATAAAGCGTCCAGGCCTTAGCACTTAGCTCCACCCACAATGCCTCCTGGGCAGAGGCAGGCAAAAGCGTGGTCAGCAGGAGGAACGGCAAAAAAAAGGAAACCAGAACTCTGCGAAGGAACACATATAGACTCATCTCCAAAGTCCCCTTCTCGCCTCCCTCGCCTCCCGCTGCAATTTCAGAAACAGATCCTGATGCTTGATGTTGGGTGGAATCGTCATCACCATCGCGTACCCATTCTCCACTAGCCAGGCATTTACGAAGGTGCCGTCCT
>JAPUFX010000002.1 GCA_027293415.1 Candidatus Methylomirabilota bacterium | reverse complement strand
CTGGAAAGGGTTGCACACTAAGCAGGAGGACCACGACGACGAGAACCCAGAGTCTCCCTCCCCAGGATAGTTTCATGGAGTTAGCTCGTCTCCGCTGCTGCCTACTTTGTATCCTCGCTGCCGACGCTGAAAGGATCACTCCACAATCAGTTTCCCCCGGAGCGAGTACGCCTTCAGTCCCCCCTGCGCGCGCGATTCTTCTAGCCCTGAGACTGTCCCGATTCTCGCCCACGACGCAAGCATCGCACCGTTTCCCGCGCGATCCAGGTTTCCTCATCATCGGCGACGACGTACACAGCCAACGCTGCCGCATCGTGACTGATCCGGGCTGCACTTCCCGGTGGCAGGTCCACCGCCGCCATGTTCAGGTCCGCATCTAGGAGTAAGCCGCACCATTCCATGCCGGTGCAAATGCGGGCTCGAATCGCAGGCGAACGTTCCCCAATGCCTCCCCCGAACACAATCGCCTCGGCCCCCCTGAGCACCGCAAGGTATGCGCCAATGTATTTGCGCGCCCGGTAACAGAACAGCTCTATCGCGAGCGCCGCGCGTTCATCCTGTGCGGCCGCTTGTAGGAGCTCGCGCATGTCATTCGTTCGTCCGGACACCCCCAACAGCCCGGACCGCTCATTCAACCACCGCTCCACCTCTGAGACTTCAACCTTTTCCCGATGAGCAAGGTAGCTGACGATGGAGGGGTCGAGGTCCCCTGACCGGGTACCCATCACCAGGCCTTCCAAGGGGGTAAAGCCCATCGAGGTCTCCACCGACTTTCCCCTGGCAACGGCCGTCACCGAGCATCCGTTTCCCAACTGCAACGTGATGAGCCGGTCCTTCACGAGGGTACTGCCCGTGAAAGCTGCATAGCCAGCCACTAGCGAGGCATGCGCGATCCCGTGGAAGCCGTACCGTCGGATGTGATGCCGGGCGGCTAACTCGTGAGGGAGAGCATAGGTTCTCGCACACGGCGGCAAGGTCTGGTGAAAGGCGGTGTCAAACACCGCCACCATGGGTATCGTTGAGCCCAGCACTTCCCTCGCCCCTACAATTCCTGCAAGAGAAGCCGGATTATGCAACGGGGCCAACTCACTGAGGGCCTCGATTTCCGCCAGTACTGCCTCATCGATGACCACGGACTGCGAAAATCGTTCGCCTCCATGCACCACGCGGTGACCGACTGCCTCGATCTGGGAAGGTGACGTGAGGTGCTCAAACACCCACCGCATGGCGGTCGAATGATCCGGTACCGCCTGCGTCTTTTTCGAAGCGGCACCTCCTTCGGTAACGATCTCTAATGTGGTGGTCCCGCCAATGCCTTTCACTGCGCCGCTGATCAACGTGCGCCCTAGTTTCAGCTCTCCGTGTGGCCCCCCATCCAGGACATCGAGTAGACGAAATTTGAGAGAGGAGCTACCGCTGTTGAGCACCAGAACTCGCATTGCTGCTCCTCAGGCTTTGACCCCAGATTACGGGCGCGTGGCGTGTGGTCGGACGGCGACCGGATTCTCGCGTGAGAGACGGATTTCTTCTTCTTCATGCCAAATCACGAGGGCATCGCCTTCTCGCAAGGAATAGGTGGTGGCGTCCCGATGGATGTCGACTTCAAGCAACTGGCCTCGTACGGTCAACGGAAACCGAACCCTCTCCAGCACCTTGGGCGGTCTGGGTCGGAAGCTTAAGCGCCCGTCGTAATCCCGCATCCCGGCCGAACCATACACGAAAACCATCCAGGTTCCGCCCATCGAGGCGATATGACACCCGTGTCTGACGTTGCCTGCAACATCGGCGAGATCCATCATTAAGGCATATCGGGCGTAATCAATGCCCTTCTCGGGGTCTCCAACCTCGAACGCCACGATACTCTGAATGCAGGCCGAGAGAGAGGAATCCCCGGTCGTCAACGGGTCGTAGTAATCGAAGTTGCGCTTCTTTTGCGCTGCAGAGAACTCCTGTCCGAGCAGAAACATGGCCAGGACGACATCCGTCTGCTTGATCACCGCATGGCGGTAGATGACGAGCGGATGGTGATGCAAGAGCAGAGGGTACTTATCCGGTGGCGTATTCTTGAAATCCCACGCCTTTTTATCGAGGAAGCTATCGTCTTGTGGGTGAATCCTCGTTTTCTCGTCGAAGGGGATGTACATGTTTTCCGCAGCCTTTTTCCACACTTCGACCTCGGACATGTCCAAGCCCGTCTTGTGCACCAGAGCCGTGAACTGCGCCGGCTTCTTCTCCCGCAGCGACTCGATCGCCTCGGCCGCGTATCGTAAGTTTTCGCGCGCCATGAGGTTGGTAAATGTGTTGTTGTTGACGACCGTGTTGTATTCATCCGGGCCCGTCACGCCTTGAAGGCAGAATTTGCCACCCTTCCTCTCCGAATAGAATCCGAGATCCACCCACAACCGGGCCGTTTCCACGAGCATCTCTGCGCCAACGTTATGGAGGAACTCGTCGTCCCCCGTGGCGTTGACGTACTTCTTCACGGCATACATGATGTCCGCATTAATGTGGTACTGGGCCGTCCCCGCCGCATAGTACGCCGAGGCCTCGTCCCCGTTGATGGTCCTCCACGGAAAGAGAGCCCCCTTTTGATTCACCTGCCGGGCGCGCTCCCGGGCCTTGTCGAGATAGCTGTAACGGAACTTCAGCAGGTTCTTGGCAATTTGCGGGGACGTGTAGATCAGGAACGGCAGGACGTAGATCTCGGTATCCCAGAAGTAGTGTCCCTCGTAGCCCTCTCCAGTGAGCCCCTTGGCGGCAATGCCGGCGCCTTCCGCCCTTGCAGCCGCCTGGAGGATCTGAAACAGGTTGAAGCGGATGGCCTGCTGGATCGCTTCTGTCGGCCTTGCTGCAGAGGGGTCGCCGACAATCTGGACATCGCTCCGTCGCCAGAAATCATCCATGTACTGCTCCTGGCCGGCCAGGAGCGAATAGAACCCCTGGCGCACTGCCCGATCCAGTGTCCGCTCTGCCCTTTCACACAGCTCTTCTGGCTGCGGGCGGCGCGAAGTGTGGTAGGCCATGTACTTGGTGAGGGTTACGGGCACGCCCGGTCTCGCCTCGATGGAAAAAACCACCTTGCCGGAATCCTCCGAACACTTGCTTTCGTACGAATAGGGACACTCCGTCTCAAACGCATGCTCGATGCCGCAGGCCAGCGCCATCTTGCTGTTGTTCGTGACGTGACCCAACACAATGCGTCGATCATTGACGTAGTGTACCCTGGGAAGAAGCACCCGGCCCTTGAACCCCTTGGCCACCCGGGGATCCTCCTCGCCCCCCCGCCCGGTGACATCACCGTGCTCAGTGACCATTTCCGACGAAATGACGATCGGTGCTTCCGCATTCAGCAGCATGACCTCATAGTGGATCGCGGCGAGGTGTCGGTGCTGTAATGACACGAGCCTGCGCGATTTGATGGACACCTGCTTCCCCGCTGGCGTCTCCCAGAGGATCTCCCGATCGAGCGTCGCGGACTTCATGTTGAGTGCGCGTTCGAAACTGAGCAGGTTTGCGGTGGGAAGATAGAACGGCTCATCGTCAACGTACAGCTTGATGATCTTGCTGTCCGCCACATTGACAATGGTCTGGCCCGTCTTGGCAAATCCGTAGGCCTCTTCCCCGTAGATGATCGGCCACGATTCATAGAACCCGTTCACAAGGGTGCTACTTTCAAACACGGGAGCGCCTTCCTCAAAGCAGCCTCGCATTCCGAAGTACCCGTTGGCCGTGGCGAAGATCGTTTCGGTCGCCGGCAAAAAGTCGGGGTAGAACTTCTTCTCCACCATCCTCCACTCATCGTGAGGATATACGTGCTCGGGAGGCCTGAAGCGTTCTCCATGGATCATTTCCTCACCTCACAGATTCAACTTGTTCGAGTTCCGCCCATCGCGTGCATCACGCCTCGCACTGAGCTGCCGCTGGATTCGGACCCTTGGTCCCGCGGATTCACAGGAGCATTTCGCCCAGGTCGGTGACGACGATATCGGCACCGTTTGCCCGAAGCTCGTCGGCATTGTCGTGTCGAGCGACGCCGATGACGAGCCCAAACCGACCGGCACGACCGGCCTGGACTCCGGAGAGCGCGTCTTCGATGACTACGGCCCGCTTCGGTTCAACGCCGAGGTCTTCCGCTGCCTTGAGATACGCATCAGGGGCCGGTTTGCCGGCCAGTTTCAGGCGGTCAATAACGTTGCCATCGACCCGCAGATCAAAGAGATCCGCGATGCCCGCGGCCTCAACAACCGGTCCGCCATGGTGGCTCGATGTCACGACCGCGGTCTTGATCCCTTGGCTGCGCAGATGGCGGACCAAGGCCACGGAACCCTCGTACGCCTCGACACCGTCCGACTCGATAACCCGCTGGATTATTTTGTCCTTGCGGTTTCCCAGACCACACACCGTTTCGTCCTCCGGAGGCGAGTCCGGGGTCCCTTCGGGTAGGTGGATTCCCCGGGATCCGAGGAAGTCCCGTGCACCGTCGTAACGCGACTTTCCATCTACGTACAGTTTGTAATCGCTTTGGATATCAAAGGGCTGGAACGGTTGATTGTTCTCCATCGCTCGCTTTCGTAGGTATTCGTCAAAGATCTTCTTCCAGGCGGCGGCATGCACCTTAGCGGTGGCGGTCAGAACGCCGTCAAGGTCGAAGAGGACCGCGTCGAACTTGTCCCTCGTGATGGGGTTTCCTGTGTGGAATTGGCTCATGTTTTCTCGCTTTCCTGTGTCATTTGCCGTTCCACTGCCACGTCCACTCGCGAATCTCCGGCATATCCTCTCCGTACTTGGCGATATACTCCTTATGCTCAATCAGCTTATCCCAGATCGCCTGCTTGGCATACGCAGCGATATATCCAAGCTTTGGTACCCGATCAATCACATCATCTACGAGGTGAAAGCGATCCAGATCGTTGCGGACAACCATGTCAAAGGGCGTGGTGGTTGTCCCCTCTTCCTTATACCCGCGAACGTGGAGATTCTTGTGGTTCGTCCGACGGTAGGTCAGGCGGTGGATCAACCAGGGATAGCCGTGAAAGGCAAAGATGATCGGCTTGTCGGTGGTGAAGAGGGTATCAAAATCTTTGTCCGATAGGCCGTGTGGATGCTCGCTTTGTGGCTGAAGCTTCATCAGGTTGACCACGTTGATCACCCGCACCTTCAGGTCGGGTACATGTTGGCGGAGTAAGTCAACCGCAGCAAGGGTTTCAATCGTAGGCACGTCTCCAGCGCATGCCATGACCACGTCCGGCTCTGTCCCTTTATCGTTGCTCGCCCATTCCCAAATCCCAATACCCGAAGTGCAGTGCTTGATGGCAGCATCCATATCAAGCCACTGCGGTTGCGGTTGTTTCCCTGCCACTATGACGTTGACATAGTTGCGGCTCCTCAGGCAATGGTCCGTGACGGAAAGCAGGGTGTTGGCATCAGGGGGGAGGTACACGCGAACCACCTCCGCCTTCTTATTGACGACATGATCGATAAACCCAGGGTCTTGGTGGCTGAAGCCGTTGTGGTCCTGCCGCCAGACGTGGGACGTCAGCAGATAGTTGAGGGAGGCGATGGGACGCCGCCACGGAATGTCTTGCCTCGTCACCTTGAGCCACTTGGCGTGTTGATTGAACATCGAGTCCACGAGATGGATAAACGCCTCGTAGCAAGAGAAGAAACCGTGGCGACCGGTGAGGAGGTACCCTTCCAGCCAGCCTTGGCAGGTATGTTCGCTGAGGATTTCCATCACCCGACCGTTTGGGGAAAGGTGGTCATCCTCAGGGATGGTTCCATCCATCCATGACCGATCCGTCACTTCAAATAAGGCCCCGAGACGATTCGAGGCTGTCTCGTCCGGGCCCATCACCCGGAAATTCCTGCTCTCCATATTGCGCTTCATCACATCCCGCAAAAAAAGGCCCATCACGCGGGTGGCTTCCCCCAAACCATGACCGGGTGCAGGCACGTCGACGGCGTAGTCCCGGAAGTCGGGCATCTTCAGGTCTTTGAGCAGGATGCCGCCGTTGGCGTGGGGGTTGTCACCCATGCGACGATGTCCCTTGGGCGCCAGCTCGGCAAGTTCTCGAATCAGCTTCCCGTTCTCGTCAAAGAGCTCTTTGGGCCTGTAGCTCTTCATCCACTCCTCGAGCAGCTTGACGTGATCCGGGTTCGCTGCCATGGCGGCGAACGGAACCTGATGCGATCGCCAGAAATCTTCCGTTTTCTTGCCATCGACTTCTTTCGGACCCGTCCAGCCCTTGGGGGTCCGCAGGACAATCATCGGCCACCGGGGGCGCGCGGCGACACCATTGCTACGGGCGTCGTGCTGGATTGCTTTAATCTCAGCAATCACGGTATCCAGGGTTGCCGCCATCAACTGGTGCATGGTTTCGGGGTCAGAGCCCTCGACAAAATAGGGCTTGTGGCCATAGCCAATGAACAAGCTTTCCAGTTCCTCATGGCTGATCCGTGCCAGCACCGTTGGATTGGCAATCTTGTAGCCATTCAGATGCAGGATGGGGAGCACGGCACCGTCGGTTGCCGGATTGAGAAACTTATTTGAATGCCACGAAGCGGCGAGGGGGCCTGTTTCCGCTTCCCCGTCCCCCACCACGCAGGCAACGATGAGGTCTGGGTTGTCGAAGGCGGCTCCATACGCATGAGAGACGGCGTAACCGAGTTCACCCCCCTCGTGGATGGAGCCAGGGGTTTCGGGGGCGACGTGGCTGGGGACCCCACCGGGGAACGAGAACTGCTTGAACAGCTTGTGCACCCCCTCTTCATCCTCGGAAATATTTGGGTAGTACTCGCTATACGTCCCTTCGAGGTACGTGTTAGCGACCAACCCCGGACCGCCATGACCGGGGCCGGCGATGTAGATCATGCTTAGATCTTGTGCCTTGATCACGCGGTTGAGGTGCACATAGATGAAGTTCAACCCGGGCGTGGTCCCCCAGTGTCCGAGCAGCCTTGGCTTGACGTGTTCCAGTTTTAGAGGCTCCTTCAGTAACGGATTGTCACAGAGATAGATTTGGCCGACGGACAGGTAGTTTGTTGCCCGCCAGTACGCGTCCATGGCTTGCAGCTCTTTTGGGGAGAGGGGTTTGGTCATGGCTTTCTCCTTTGTTTTTTCGAGGGAGTACTCGGCAAGTTTCCTCCGTTGCTTATCGTGTGCACAAGACCGGTCGCCGTGCAGGTTACGCTTCTTTTCGTCTTAGTTCCCGGACCATGCCTCCCTCGGCTACCAGCACAGTGTGGGCCGATCCGAGGAAGAGCCCGGTACCCACCACACCCGGAATATTCCGGATCTCGCTATCGAGGGCTGCAGGGTCCTCGAGTGGTCCGATTGCACAGTCGAGAATGACATTTCCGTTGTCACTGAAAAAAGGCTTCCCCTCGACCGAGCGGAGTGTCGGCCGGCACCCGAGCTCCTTGAGGCGCCGGATGCAGAGGGGAAGGGCGAACGGGATCACCTCGATGGGTAACCGACCCCTGGTACCCAGCTTGGGTACAAGCTTGGAATCATCCACGAGGATCACCTGCATTCGGGATGCAGCCGTGACGATCCGTTCCCGCACTAGCGCCCCTCCATACCCCTTGATCAGGTTGAGCTGGGGGTCTACCTCGTCAGCCCCGTCTACGGTGACATCGATGGGGCCCTCGTCGAGCCCAACAAGCGGAATGCCCAGCTCGCGGGCGAGGCGCGCTGTTTCCTCAGAGGTGGGCACGCCCCGGACCGAGAGCCCCTCCTTCACCCGGGCAGCGAGGGCGTGGAGAAAGGCCGTCGCAGCGCGGCCCGTGCCGAGCCCGACGATGGCGCCGTCTCGCACAAACTCAAGAGCCCGACTGGCAAGCATAGCGAGCACATCGCCCTGCGCCCCGGACACGGCAGCCTCCTTCGCCATCCCGTCAAATTTCAGGCGCTTCAAACATTATGTAATCTTATTCACCTGTGCCTGTAAATCAGGGCTGGAACTGATTTTTCTATCAGGTAAAGTACTATGGTTTGCATGGGGAAATTCCCTATGTTGCCGGTCTTTCCGTGCTTTTCCCAGAGAGGCTTATTCTCTTTCCACAGGGGAGGGGTGTCAAGGATTTAATAACGGCGTTTTAGAAAGGATGGTCTACTAGAAACTGTGCAAAATATGCTTAAGTGCCCAAAAACAGAGGGAGGACGAGTGAAGCGTAGCCTTTCAGAGCCAGAAAGTGAATGCGACGAGCACGACGAAGGATGCGGTCATGACGAATCTTTTTTCATGGAGTACGCAATATGTAAGCCCACGAGGCGGGCAATCAATACGGCTATATAGATTTGGCCGAAGACCGCCTCCATAAAGGAAAAGGTCTTCGCCGCGGGGGTAAGGGGAGTAATATCCCCATAGCCCAATGTGGTTAAAGTCACGAAACTGTAGTACGTGAAGTGCGTGGACATATCGCGGATACTGGCACGCTGGAGATCACCAATCAAAAACGACTGAGGTCGAATGCCCTCTATGACAGTAAAAAGCAAAGCCCACGTGAACCCAATCAGCAGGTACACGACGAGCGCACCATATATCTTGTCAGCTGTCACCTCCTCGTCTTTCAAGACATGAAAAAGTACGGTAATTGCTATAAAGATCAAGAACAGAATCGTAAGACTTTTGCTTACCAGAGCAAAGAGATCGTTTTGCAGAAAATAATTCAACCACCTTGCAGCAATGATGGGAATGGCGAGAACCAAGGCAATCGTAAACAGTTGTCTCTTCTCGCTGACGGCGTATACCGCAGCGAGAAGAACAACGGAATAGGCGATGTCCATAATGATAAGTCCAATGAAGGTCCCAGTGAAAAGTGGAGCGAGCAGCAATAGGAGTAGCAAGGAGAAAAGCAGGTAAAAGAAATTGCCTCGGGCTATTTGGACAAGCACACTTCGAGCCATATCAATCTCTTTGACTCACTTGACCCCTTCGCCATCACCCAGAGAGAAGATCACCAGTCGGGCGCCGCCGGAATGACACGGACGGGCTTGGGGGACACGTTCTCGGGCGATGTTAAGAAGTCTCCCCAGTTGGTCCGCTCCTGCATTTCCTGTTTCGTCTGCACGGGCACGAAATCCTTCCCGATCCGAATTTCCCATCCCCCACCGAGCCCCTTGTACATGGCAATCAGGCTGACGGCGATG
>JAPUFX010000001.1 GCA_027293415.1 Candidatus Methylomirabilota bacterium | reverse complement strand
CTCGACGCCTGTGTCCGGGCCGTAGCGCGGGTGTACGGCGTGAAGGAAAGCGGGCTGACGAGGTCGCGGCGGGGCGTACCCAACCTTGCCCGACAGGTGGCCATGTATGTGTGTCGGGAGGTCGGCGGCTATAGCCATCGCGAGATTGCGCAGCGCTTACAGGCGGGTAGCTACTCGACCGTCAGTTCAGCGTGTGCGATGCTGCAGAAACAGCTACACGACGACAGGACCCTTCGAAAGCAGATAGAGAAAATCCGCCATGAGTTACTGGCAAATTATGGACAACAAGCGACTTGACCCCTACTTTTGACCCCTACTTCCCTACTCCCTCCTGATCGTGTGATAGGAGGCAGCTCATGAACGAGCATAACAGTCATCCCAAACTCTCGGTCGTGATCCCGGTGTACAACGAGCGGCCGACCATCGAGGAGCTCCTTATCCGCGTCCAAGCCGTAGATATCGATAAAGAAATCGTCGTTGTGGACGACGGCTCCACGGATGGAACACGGGAGTTCCTTCAAGACCTGGTCCAGTCCACCACGCAGGACCCGGCGCTCATGACGCTGCCGCGCACCAGGGACCAGCTTCCTACACATAACATCCGGGTCTTCTTCCAGGATAGGAATCGCGGCAAAGGAGCAGCCCTCCGCCGAGGATTTCAGGAGGCACACGGGGAGCTCGTACTGGTCCAAGATGCGGACCTCGAGTATGACCCCCAAGACTATTACACTCTGTTACACCCCATTGAGCGGGGAGCAGCGGATGTGGTGTATGGATCGCGGTTCCTGGGAGGCCCCCATCGCGTCCTGTTCTTCTGGCATTATGTCGGCAACAGGTTTTTATCCACGCTCTCGAACATTTTCACGAACGTGAATCTCTCCGACGTCTGGACGTGCTACAAGGTATTCAAGAGGGAAGTGGTGCAGCAGATCAACCTCAGGGAGGATCGGTTCGGGTTCGAGCCAGAGGTGACGCCAAGGTGGCCAAGGGGGGCTGGCGCGTGTATGAGGTCCCCATCTCGTATTACGGCCGCACCTACGCCGAGGGCAAGAAGATCACCTGGAAGGACGGTGTCAAGGCTATCTATTGCATCTTGCGTTATAACCTGTTCGGCCGAGGGTAGTCAGCTTGTGGAAGGAGATCAAGGCGGTGCGGCGGGAGATGGAAGGGAAACGGAGGAGTTAGACTGGAAGGGCGTGAGGACTACGAACGTGCTTGCCGTTTTCTGGCCGACTCCCTCATGCTGACCGCGACGGTCACTTTTTGGCGGAAGCCGGTAGCTGCCGGGAGGACGCCCCATGAAGAGATAGGTCACTGTAGAAGACTGCAGGGCTATGCGATTCTTCCTGTCAGGCCCGCCTTCCCGACCGCGACAAAGTCGGGCACTTGCGAGACCGTGCCACATGCCAAAGAGGAACTTGGCAGAAGCCCTCCGCTTCCAATCTCAGGTCACGCCTCGCTAGAAACCCCTTCCGGGCATACCCAGCCGCGATATGCGCTTTTCCGCCTGAGGCGGTAGCTGATCGGAAGGCCGACCGAGGAGGAGACAGGGTTTCGATTGACAGAGGCGTGGGGTGATTATAAAGTCCAATTCCCCACTAAACGAGACTGTTGGGATGACTCAATGTTCATGCGTCTGATCAGTCTTACCCTTGTGGCGTTCTTCAGTATCACCGGTGGCCCCGGCCTCGTCAACGCGCGACCGGCGGTCCGTCGGGTTGTGGTCGTGAGCATCGATGGCGCACGCCCGGATGCGTTAAGTGCGGCCAGAACTCCGACCATCAGCCGCCTGTGGAAGCGGGGGGCGTACTCCTTCCGCGCCCAGACCATCTTCCCCCCCAAAACGATCCCTTCTCATACATCCATGCTGACAGGCCTCACTCCCAAGAGGCACGGGATGCTAAAAAATAGGTGGAGGCCCGGGCAAGCTACAATCGCGGTCGAGACGGTCTTTACCCTGGCTCACGCCCACGGACTAAAAACAGCAATGGTGGTAGCCAAGCCCAAGCTCGCTTTCCTGAAGAAGGAGGGAAGTCCGCGCCATGTAAAAATCATCTCTGCCCCAGCGCCCGAGGTAGCCTCTTGGGCAGCCTGGGTTCTCGAGTCAAAGCGGCCTCACCTTCTCTTCATCCACTTCAACGACCCTAACCAGCAAGGGCACCATTATGGATGGATGACACCGCCGTATTTTGACGCCCTGTCGCGGGTAGATCAGGGGATTGGGATTCTCCTCCAAGCCCTAGAGAAGAGTGAACTTCTCTCTGAGACCGTGCTGATTTTGACTGCCGATCATGGGGGGCATGATAGGACCCACAGCAGAGACATTCCGGAAGATATGACCATCCCGTGGATTGCCTTCGGGCCGGGGATTCGAGAGGGATACGAGATCCTGGACGACATTGTGACCATCGATACCGCCGCCACCATTCTCTACATTCTGAATCTACCTATCCCCGACGGATGGGAAGGCCGCCCTCTCCGATCCATCTTTCAGTGATTGAGGGAAGTTGTGGGAGGAGAGAGCAGACGAGTGGACGCTCTGAGCCAACCACGCTCAGGCTAGGGCCACGATCGCGGGTTCGAGGCACTCTGGAGTTCGCTGGCGAGTCATCGCCACGCGCCATGAGCATCGTCACTAGGGCCGCGTGATCGTGAGTCCGCCGACCAGCGTGTCAGAGGATGAATCGGGGTTCGTCACGGTGACGTCCCACACCCTGTCCCGGCGAGGCCCACCACCGCCTACTGTGACCAGTGCTTTGATCGTGCTGTCATTGTCAACGATGACG